>NZ_JBWKFL010000003.1:442448-510998 GCF_056434305.1 Streptomyces sp. NPDC044061
ACGAGCGTCGTCCGTTCGACCGGGACCGTGGCGACCGTGGCGACCGTGGTTTCGAGCGTCGTGACGACCGGGGCGACCGTGGTGGGCGCAACTTCGAGCGTCGTGACGACCGCGGTGACCGTGGTGGGCGCAACTTCGAGCGCCGTGACGAGCGTCGTCCGTTCGACCGCGACCGCGGTGGCCGTTCCTTCGAGCGCCGTGACGAGCGGGGTGGCTTCCGTCGTGACGAGCGCGGCGGGCACCGCGGCAGCGACCGTCCCTTCAACCGCGAGCGCCGCGACGACCGCCCGGGTTTCCGCTCGGCCGCCCACGACCGCCCCTACGGCCGTCGTGACGACCACCGCGGCACCGGCTCCTTCGGCCGCCGCGACGACAAGCCGCGCTGGAAGCGCAACGGCTGACACCGAGTGACCGGCTGATCGCCGGTCCTCCGGCCCAGGCCGCGGGCCCCGGAACTTCCGGGGCTCGCGGCCTTTTTGCGTTTCAGCAGGTGGACAGCGGAGAGCGGATCGCGTGCCGGGTGCGCTGCAGCCGCAGCGCGAGCTGCACCTCCAGGGCCCGCACGGGTTCCTGCCAGGTGGGCCCGAGCAGGTCGTTGATCCGGTCCAGACGCCGGGAGACGGTGTTGGGGTGGACGTGCAGGGCCTCGGCGGCCCGGCGCGGACTGCCGCCGGAGGCGAAATAGGCCTCGAGGGTGTGGACCAGATCGGTGCAGTGCTGGTCGTCGTAGGCGAGCACCGGGCCGATCGTGGTCTGCACGAACGCCGTGATGTCGGGGCTGTCCGCGAGCAGCAGGCCGAGGAAGCCCAGTTCCTGTGCCGAGGCGCTGCCCCCGTCGGTGCCCAGCGCGGTGAGCGCCTCCAGGCACCGCCTGGCCTCCTGATAGGTGCCGTGGACCAGGCCCGGATGGGCGACCGGACCGGCCGAGCCGACCGTCACCCGGCGGCCGGTCACGGTGGACAGCTCGGCGGTGACCGCCCGGCCCGCGGCCCCCGAGTCGGTGCCCGGGATCAGCAGCACCAGGCAGTCGTCCACGATGGTCTGCAGTCCCGCCATGCGGTGGGCGTACGACGAGGCCCAGACCAGGGCGCGGCCGCTCGCCCCGCCGTCCGGCCGGGCGATCAGCACGACGTGCGGGTCGTCGAGGGCGACGCCGAGGCGCCGGGCGTGCACCGCGAGTTGCTCGGGTGCGCGGGGCGAGTCGCCGATCAGGTCCTGCAGCAGCTTGCTGCGGCCCCCGTCGGGGGAGGTCTCGGCGCCGGCCTGCATGCGCAGCAGCACCGCGGTGGACTGGGCCGTGGCCCGCAGCAGCCGCAGCTGGTACTCGATCGCCGGGCCGGCGGGGGCCAGGATCAGCGTGCCGAGCACCTCGCGGCCCGCGGTGGCCGGACAGAGCCACAGGCCGTCCGCCGAGCGGATGGGGGCGAGTTCGGTGTGCGCGTCCAGGGTGCGCTGGAACAGTTCCGCCTCGTCGATGTCCGGGAAGCCGTCCGTGACGGCCAGGGTCCGGCCGGTGGAGTCGCGCACCATCAGGGCTCCGCCCAGCTCGGCGGCGGCGCGGGCGGCCACCTCGCCGAGCCCGTGGCCGCTCAGCACCATGTCGATGAGCCGGGTGTGCACGCCGCTGACCAGGCGTTCGGCGGTGGAGGAGTCCAGCGCCCGGGACACGTCGAGTTCCAGTTCGCTCAGTTCCGACTGTGTCTGGGCGAGCAGCCGGGCCTTCTTGATGGCCAGTGAGGCGAGATCGCCCAGGGAGGACATCAGGGTGATCTCGTCGGGCGTGAGGTGGCGCACCGAACGGTCGGCGCCGTAGAGGGCGCCGAAGGTGTCGCTGCCCTCCTTCAGGGGCACCGCCATCAGACCGTGCAGACCCTCCGCGGCGACCACCTCGTCGGTGGCGGCGGAGTGCGGGAAGCGGTCGTCGGTGAGGTAGTCGGCGGTCCAGAAGGGGCCGGAGCGGTCGGCCGCCGCGTTGCCGACGCCGCCCTGGGCCGGGACCACGAAGCCCGGGGTCAGCGTGGAGGCGTGTCCGTCGGATATGCGGACGTAGGAGCGGCCGTCGGCCGGGTCCCTGAGGCTGATCCACGACATGTCGAAGTTGAGGAGCAGCCGGGCCCGGCGGGTGATCACCTGCAGCAGCGCGTCCACGTCGTACGGGAGGGTCAGTTCCCGTGCGGTGTCCACGAGTGCGGAGAGGGCGGCCTCGCGCTGCTGGCGGCGGGCGAACAGGCCGTGGATGTCGAGGGCGAGGGTGCGCGCGCGGTCGAGGAGGGCCAAGGACTCGGCCGGCACGGGCTCGACGGATCCGGCGTCCGGGGGCGGTTCGAAGCGGTGGGGCGGGGCCTCGGCCGCGAGCAGTTCGAGAAGTCTGAGCAATTCGTCCTGTACGAAGTCGTCCGTGTGCCGCATCGACCTCACCCCCAGTTGATCTGCGGCGCCTGCGGCGCGTGGCTCTGCCGAGCCTGAGTGAACCTAGATTGCGCGCACGACAGGCGTCAACGATGGCTAAAACCAGTACCCTTGGGCTGACCTTTGGCCGATTCCACATACCTGGGTCCGCCCCACGGTGACCGGAGCACCGTCCGCCCGGTCCGCAGCGGTTACCCCTGCACATTCCCCCGTGACGTCCGGTTACCTGACAATAAGCCCTGACAGCGCACCGGGAAGTCGGCGGCGCGCGGTCACGGAGCGTCCGACGGGGGGACGGAAGCATGTCGGGAACACAGAGCTATGTACGGTCGTTGGAGCGCAGCCGGTTGTCGATGACACGCCCGGACCGGCCGGCCGAGTTCGATCTGGCGGGCCTGCGCTGGGATCTTCTTGACGAAGTGTTTGCCCCGGTCTTCTCGCCGTCGACCGGGGTCGCGCTCGAACTGCTCGGTCTCGCGGAGGTGGGCCCGGGTGACTGGTCGGGTTCGTTCCTGGAGATCGGCTGCGGGACCGGTGTCATCGCCGTACGGGCCGCGCTCGGCGGGTGCGAGCGGGTGGTCGCCGCGGACGTGAATCCCCGGGCGGTGGAGAACGCGGAGCTCAACGCGGCGCGGCACGGGGTGGGCAAGCGGGTGCGGGCGGTGCGGAGCGACCTGTTCTCCGCGCTTCAGCAGGAACGTTTCGACAAGGTCTTCTGGAGCTCCAACTACGTACGGGCGCCCGAGGAGTACACGTACCGCTCCATGCACGAGCGTGCCTATGTGGACCCGGGCTACCGCGCGCACCGGCGCTATCTGGCCGAGGTTCCGCGGATGCTCGCCCCGGGCGGCCGGGCACTGCTGCACTTCAGCAGCCGCGGTGTTCTCGGCGAGCTGCACACGATCGCCCGGGAGTGCGGGCGGGAGCTGCGGGTGGTGCGGTCGGTGGAGCTGGTGGAGGGGGAGTACGGCGACGACGTCGTCGAGCACCTGCTGCTGGAGATCCGCGCGGACGCCGGCGCGGGGCGCGGCTGAGGCGGGCAAGGGCTCGAGGTGATGACCGCCGAGGGCGCGGTCCGCGAGAACGCCGCGCACGGCCTGTGGGCCCGCCGTGCCGGCCGGTGTCCCGCGGAAGGTGGCCCGGTGAGGGCCGGAGCGGGGTGGTACGGCACCTTTCGCGGCCGCTCAGGGAGCAGTTGGACGCGGGCACGGGGTCGCGGGGTGCGACCGCCGGGGCCCGCCGACCGGGGGAAGTGGTGGCGTGGTGACCCTGTCGGGGCGGGACGCCTTTCGCAGTGAGCTCACGGCGGTCGCCGGGCGGGACGGCCGGGTCGTCTGCCTGGAGACGCTGCCCCGCGACAAGGACCATCCGTTCCAGGCGGCTCATCCCGACCGCTTCTTCTCGCTGCCGAACGTGGGCTCGGTGCTGACGCAGATGGTGACGGGGCTGGGGGCGGCGGGGTTCAGGCCGTTCGTGGTCGTCACGCCGGGTGCGGTGGACGGGCGTACGGGGGTGCCGCGGCCGTGGTGGCGCGACTGTCTGGAGGCCGGAGCGACGGTGGTGATGCCGCCGGAGGGCTTTCCCGGCGGGTACGACGAGGTGCGGCGGATGGCCGGGGTGCCGCTGGCGGTGCCCTGCGGGGAGGAGGAGACCCGGGCGGTGGTACGGCAGGCCGCCCGGTCCGAGCGGCCGCACTGTCTGGTGCTGGGGGAGGGGCCGGGGACGGCTCGGGCGTACGGGACGGAAGGTGAAGTGCCTCTTGTCTCCTGGGAGTTCGGCGAGGCCGTGGGTTCGGCCGCCCGGTTGATCTCCGTCGGCGAGGCCGGTACGCGGCTGGCGCTGGCGGCGCGGGTGGCCGCGCCGGGGCTGGGGCATGCCCACCTCGTGTATGTGGACGAGGCCCGGTTGGCCGCCGCGGCCGTCGAACTCGACGGTGTGCCGGGAAAGTTGGTGGTGGTCGCGGTGCCCCGGCTGCTGGATTCCGTGCTGCGGGTGCTGCGGGGGCGGATGGCGGAGCGGGTGGTGCTGGGGGTGCCGGCGGGGGTGCGGGTGGGGCAGGGGGACGTGGCTCAGGTGCTGGCCGCTGTGGCGGGGGTGCCGGCGGGGTAGCACGCCTCGGCCTCGCCTCCGGCGGGACGGTCTTCCCGCCCGCACCACCCGCGGCCGTCGTCGCCGGCCGCGGGTGGCCCCCGCACGGCCGACTCGCCGCCGGCGGCCCGCAGATCCGTCGGAGTGGGCCCGGGGTGGGCTCGTCGTCGGCGGCCGGAGCGTACGTGTGGGGGCCCGCGGGGCGGCGGGCTCGTGCGGGGCGCGTTGCCCGTGGGCGGGCCGGCGGTCTGCGGTCGGCGGGTGCGGGTGTGGTGTTCGCGGGTGGGCTCGTCGTAGGGGGTGGCTGGGCCCTCCAGGGCGTGGTGGGGTGCCGGGTGTGGTCGGTGGTCAGTCGAGGATGTCCTCCAGGAGGCGGGACTGGGCCAGGGCGTAGGCCAGTTGGGCTCTGCTCTTGCTGTTGAGGGCCTCCGCCGCGCGGCCGATGTGGGTGGAGACGGTGCGGGCGCTGATGCCCAGGCGCTTGGCTATCGCCGCGTCGGTGTGGCCCTCGATCATCAGCCGCAGGACGGTCCGCCGGGTCTCGTCGGTCATCAGCGGGGGGCGTGCCTGCTCCTGGGTGATGCTCAGCGGTTCCGCGCGCTGCCAGGCGTGGTCGAAGACCGTGGCCAGGTAGTGGACGATCGCCGGGTGCTCGATGGTCAGGGCCGTGGTCTTCAGGTCGTGCCGCGGGTCCGGGATGAAGGCGATCTTGCGGTCGAAGATGATCAGGCGGTCGAACAGCTCGTTCAGGGTGCGTACTTCGACGCCCACCGCGGTCACCTGCTCGATGTAGGCGAGCGTGGGGCCGTGCGTGCGCACCGAGTGCTGGTACAGGGTGCGCTGGCGGATGTCGCGCTCGGCCAGCTCCAGGGTCCGGCGCAGCGCCTTGCTGAGCAGCGCGGTGGCCCGTCCCCCGCCGGGCTGGGCGGTCAGCAGTTCCGCGCGGCAGGCGTCGGCCGACTTCTGCAGTGCCGCGCTGATCACGTCCTCGCCGTGCAGCAGACGGATGTCCGCGGAGGCGGTGCCCTGTTCCTCGCGGTAGACGTCCTCCGCTGCGCTCAGGGCCTCGCGCACGGCCGCCACGGCCTGCTGCTGGACCAGGATGGCGCGCTCGATGGGCCGGCAGAACTCGCTCACCGCGATGTCGGGCGGCACAACGCCCATGATCCGCGGGTTTTCGGCCAACGGCCGCATCAGGCCCAACTCGACGAGGCAGTCAGGGACATCCCCATCAATCGGACCTTTCGAAAGCGCTTCCCGGTAGCGGGCCAGACCCTCGTCGCAGAGCCTGACCACATGGGGATGGGAGAGATTGTCCGACTTCCTGCACATTCGTTCCCCCTTCAGAAATGCGCAATGCGCGATCACGAGGCTACCAAGCGAAGAAATCCGGCCCCTGACTGCGGCATGCTTCTTACGGCGGAGGCGACAGCGCCTATCAGCCACCTGGGAGGGAATCCACATGAATTCCATGGGAACGACCGCCAAGCGATTCACCGCGATATTCACCCTGATGCTCCTCCTCGGACTGGGCGTCCAGTCGGCCGAACAGGCCGCGCACATCCAGTCGGCCGTCCAGTCGGCCCACACCCCCGACCACGACCCGGAATGGGGCTGACCGAAGGCCCGGGCGGACGTCCGACGAACTCATAGGGGGAAGCCAAAGTGCCTCGTCGGAATCCGGAGACCGTCGGAATCATTCTCGCGGGCGGCAGAGGCGAGCGGGCCAAGCCCATCACTCTGGAATCCTCCGACTACATTCGCAGCAAGGCGCTCATTCCGTTCGTCGGAAGGCGGCTCGTCGAATGGATCGTCGAGGCCTGCAGGGACCAGGGCATCCGCCGTTTCTACGTGGTGGCCCACGGTCTGGAGAACCGTAATCAGATCAAGCTCGTGCTGGGTCACGGCGAGCGCCACGGGGTGGACGTCCGGTACTCCCGGTCGCGCCTGGACCGCTACAACGTCGGCTCCGCCGGAGCCACGCTGCACAACCTCGAACAGTGGGACCTCCAGGGCCAGGCCCTGGTGCTGCCCGTCGACTCGCTCTTCGACTTCGACCTGCAGGCCCTGCGCGCGACGCACGACCGGCGCGGTGCGGTGGTGACCGTGGCCGCCGTGGAACGGACGGTCCGGGAGATCGCCGGCAAGTACGGCGTGATGCGCACCGACGCGCGGGGACTGGTGACGGGCTTCGTCGAGAAGCCGGCCGCCGGACGGCTGCGCGAGCTGTTCCCGGACGCGGTCGCCGACGAGCGGGCGACACTGCCCACCAACGCCGGGATGTACCTGGTGGACTGCGGCCGGCTGCGGCTGCTGGCCCGGGAGCCGGAGCTGTTCCGGCAGACCCACCAGCGGCTGGACTGGGGCGGGGACCTGCTGCCCTGGCTGGCCGGGCACGGCCATCCGGTCGCCACCCACGCCATCGGCCGGCTCGGCGACCTGGGCAACGTACCCGACTACCTGCACACCCTGCGGCTCGTGCTCGACGGCGCGTACGAGCAGATGAACCGGCTCATGGAGCGGTCCGGACGGCCCGGGACGCACTGGATCCACGAGAGCAGCCTGCAGACGAAGGACGACCTGACCGGCACCACCCTCGCCCAGAAGATCGAGGACGGGTCGGTGCTGATCGGCCCCGGGGTGCGCATCGGTCACGACGTCGAGATCGGACCGGGCGTGCGGCTGGAGCACACGGACGTCGGCGACGGGGCCGAGATCCGTGAGGGCGGCACGCTCGTGCACTCCGCCGTCGGCGAGTCCGCGGTGATCGGCGCCCACGCCGACGTCTCGGACTCCTACGTCGGCCCGATGGCGGTGATCCATTCGGAGCGCGGCCGGCCCACGCGGCTGGAGGGGCACACGGCGATCGGCGACGGGGCCGTGCTGCGGCCCGGGTCGCGGTTCCGCGGGGTCACCGTCTACCCGCGGCTGAGAGTGCCCACGCTGACCGGCGTGCCGGCCGCGACCGAGCTGACGAGCGCCGACGACGTCCTGCGCTGGGTGTGACCCGGCCGGGGACGACAGGTGTCAGACAATTAGGGGGAATCATGCACATGCACGGCCCCATAGCGGTGATCGGCGGGGCGGGCCGGCTCGGCGCCCTCGTGACCAGGAGACTGGCCGAGGCGGGCGAACGGGTCCGCGTGGTGAGCCGGCACCCGGAGCGGGGAGCGACCCCGCCGCCCGGCTGTGAGCTGTGGCAGGCGGACGTACGGTACGCGGACACGCTGGGACCGGCGCTGCGCGGCTCGGCCGCCGTGGTGTTCAGCGTGGAGCCGGGTACGGCCGACTCCGGGCCGGACAGCCCGGAGTCCACCGTGTACAGCGGAGTGCGCAATGTGCTGACGGCGGCCGCCGAGTACGCGGAGCGGCCCCGCCTCGTGCTGGTGAGCCAGATCTTCGTGACCCGGCGCGAGCATCCGATGAACGCCTACGGACGGCTCCTCGACTGGCGGTTGCGCGGCGAGGACGCGGTACGCGACTCGGGGTTCGCCTACACGGTCGTACGGCCCGGCTGGCTGACCGACGACGGCAGCGCGGGCGCGGGTGTCCGGCTCGAACAGGACGACCGCGGTGACGGCTGGGTCTCGCGCGCCTCGGTGGCCGAGGCCTGTGTCCGGGCGCTGGGCTCCACGGCGGCCGTGGGCCGCACCTTCGAGGTCTACAACGAGCCGGGCACGGCCCCCGCGGACTGGGATCCGCTGTTCCGCAGGCTGACCCCGGACGCCCTGCCGGCCCTGCGGCCGTAGCGGTACGGCCCCCGTCCCGGGGCCGTACGGACGACGAGGGCGGGCACCACCCCCGACCGCCCGCCCCGTCCCCACACCCGCCGGTGCCAACCCCCCTGGGCCGGCGGGTCCCTGCCGGGGCCGGCGCCCCGGCGGACGCACTCCGCGTCCGCGGCGCCGGCCCCGGGCGAAGAACCACGCATTCCAGAGAGGGCTGAGTCATGCCCGGCGAACGTCAAATCGTGGAGTCCGCCGAGATTTCCGAGAAAGTGATCTCCGAGATCGTTTCCCGCACGTTCCGATCCATTCCGCGCAGTGACCAGAGGCGTTGGGGAGAGCTTTATGTGAGAGGCCTGCTTTCGGTTTCCGGTCGGAAGACGATGCGGGCGATCGCCGACCAGGCGGGCGGCGGTGTGGAACAGAGCCTCTATCAGTTCATCACCAAGTCCCCGTGGGCCGCCGAGCCGGTGCGCCGGGAGCTGGCGGACCTGCTGCTGCGGCTCGAACCGCGCGCCTGGGTGGTGCATCCGCTGGTGATCTCCAAGGTGGGGCAGCACTCGGTGGGCGTGGAGCGGCGGTGGGTGTCGCAGTTCGGACGGGTCGTCAACTGCCAGCAGGCGATCGGGGTGTGGCTCGCCTCCGAGCGGGCGTCGTGTCCGGTCGACTGGCGCCTGGCCCTGCCCGAGAGCTGGGCGGGCGAGGCGACGCTGCGGCGCCGGGCCTGCATCCCGGAGGACGTCGGCTCCTGCCCGCCCGAGCAGTGCGCGGTCGAGGCGGTGTCCGCGATGGCCGGGGACTGGGGGCTGCCGCACCGGCCGGTGGTGATGGACCTGCGCGAGAGCGACGCCCATGGCATCTGCGCGGTGCTGCTGGAACGCCGTATGCCCTTCGTCGTCCGGATCGACCCGGCGGCCCGCGGTCTGGCCATGCGGCCGGTGCGGCCCTCGGTGCGCCCGGGCGGTCCGGAACAGGTGTCCGAGGACACGGGTGCGCCGTGCCCGCCCGGCTCTCCGCTCGCCCTGGTGCCGGAACTGGGCAGGCAGTGCCTGCCGGTGGAGTGGTACGACCACGAGGCGGACGCCCTGCGGGCGACGTCGGTCGGCGCCGCCCGGGTCCTGTTGCGCCGGACGGGCCCCGACGCCCCCCGGCCGGTCCCCGCGGACCAGCAGGAGCTGATCCTGGTCGGCGCCTGGCGGGATCCGGGGCGGCGCACCCCGAGCGAGTACTGGCTGTCGAACCTGCCGCAGTCCCAGCTCGGCACGGTCTACCGCACCGCCATGCTCGCGCAGCGCGTCACGCGTGACCTGGCCGAGGTCAGCGAGGGGCTCGGCATCCGGGACTTCGAGGGCCGGTCCTTCCGCGGCTGGCACCACCACATGACGATGGTCTCGCTGGCCCACGCGGCCACGGTGCTCTCCGCGACACGGCCCACCGAGGCCTGGCCGCCACCGGTACGGATGCCTGCGGCGCGCGAGCGGATGGGGGTGCGGGCGGCATGACCACTCCTGTGGACGGAGCCGGTGCGGGTGTTCACGGCGCTCGACGGGTTCCTCGCGTGCCCGCCGGTGGCGGTGCGGACGGGGGTCCCGGGCGCATGACCATCTCTGTGGTCACGGAGCCGGGGCCGGTGTGCACGGCGTTCGACGGGTTCCTCGCGTGCCTGCTGCCTGCGGCGCGCGAGCGGATGGGGGTGCGGGCGGCATGACCACTCTTGTGGATGCCGAGCTGGAGCGGGTGCGTGCGGCGCTCGGCGGGCTGCTCGCGTCCTGGCTGCCGGGGCAGCGCTGGTTCGCCGGCAAGGATGCCGGGGCGCCCGAGGTCACCGTCCGGCTCCTGGAACGGGTGCTGCCGGGTGATCCGGCGCTGCTGCTCGCGGTGTTCGACGCCGGAGCGGCGGACGGGCCGTACCAGGCGCTGCTCGGGCTGCGCCGGGGGCCCGTCCCCGGGACGCCCGAGGCGGTGGTCGGACGGCTGACGGGACCCGGCGGCCCGGTACTGACGCTGTACGAGGCCACCCAGGACCCGGAGCTGATGGCCAGGCTGCTGGAGTGCTTCGGGGTCGAGCGACCGGGGCCGGTGCGCTTCGAGCGCCTGCCCGGGAGCGAGCTGCCCTTCGGGGTGCCGGGGGTGGCGAGTACGGCGGAGCAGTCCAACACCTCGGTGGCCTTCGCGGACCGGGCGATGTTCAAGGTGCTGCGCCGGCCGGTGCGCGGCACCAGTCCGGAACTGGAGTTGCTCGGCGCGCTGCAGCGGGCCGGCGGTGTGCCGAGCGCGGCGCCGCTGGCCCATGTGCGCACCGCGGCCGAGTCCCCGGTGGGCGCCTTCACGCTCGGCATCCTGCAGGAGTTCGTCCGCTCGCGCGGGGACGGCTGGGCCGCCGCCACCGGCCGGGCCCGCGCCTGCCTGGCGGGCGAGGGCGACGGCAGGGAGCCGCTCGGCGCCTTCGCCGAGGAGTCGTACGGGCTGGGGCTGGCCACCGCCCGGGTGCACACCGCGCTCGCCGAACAGCTCGGCAGCCGGCCGCTGACCGGTCCGGAGAGCCTGGCCCTGCTCGATCTGCTGGGCGAGCGCCTGGCGGAGGGACTGCGGGCCGTGCCCCGGCTGGAGCCGTACGCCGACGGGCTGTGGAGCCTGCACGAGAGCCTGCGGATGAGCGTCCTGCGCGGCCGCCCGCCGCTGGTCCAGCGGATCCACGGCGATCTGCACCTGGGACAGGTCCTGCGCACCGAACAGGGCTGGGTGCTCATCGACTTCGAGGGGGAGCCCGGGCACTCGCCGGAGGAGCGCCGCCGGCCGCAGCCGGCCCTGCGCGACGTCGCGGCGATGCTGCGCTCCTTCGACTACGCCGCCCACCACGCCCTGGCCGAGGTCCTGGGCCGGCCGCCGGACGAGACCCGTACCGACGACCCGCGGGCGGCCGGGCTCGCCCGCCGGGCCAGGGCGTGGGCGGTGCACAACCGGCAGGCCTATTGCGCCGGTTATGCCGCGGGCGGCGGTCAGGACCCGCGCCGCGACCCGTTGCTGGTGCGCGCCTTCGAGGCGGACAAGGCGGTGTACGAGGCGGTGTACGAAGCCCACAACAGGCCCGCCTGGCTGCCGATTCCACTCGCCGCCGTACACGGTCTCGTCGAGGAATTCCGGCCCGAGATCTGAAAGTTCAGGAAGTCCACGAACGCTCTTTGTCCGTGCGGTACGGACCCGCTGAAGATGTGACACGTTCGCGGAATGTCAGGAACGGGAGATTCGATGGTTCATCAGTCCCGGACGAATTCAAACTCATAATGCGAAGGGTGTGACCATGTCCGACACCGTCAACTTCACGTTCTCCGACACCATCGCGGGCCGGGTGGCCGGATTCGACCGCGAGGCGCGGGTCTTCACCCTCGTCACCGCCGACGGCCGCCCCTTCGAGGTCTCCCTGGACGGCGGCCCGGGTGCCGAGCTGCTGCACAACCTCGGGGAGCCCTACCAGGACGCGTCCGGACACATCGACGCGCTGCTGGAGGAGGGCCGCTACGTCCTGGCGTACGGCATCTTCTACCCGCAGGCCGACGGGCTCCGCTTCGAGGCCAAGCGGCTGGTGTTCACCGGTCGGCAGACGGACGACCACCGGTTCGAGGAGGCCGGCTGGTGGATCCGGCAGATCCGCGAGATCGCCGGCTTCTACCGCAAGGCCCAGTTCGGCGACGGGCCGATCGACTTCTCGCAGTACCGCACCGAGATCCGGCTGAGCGGCGACAAGACCGCGAGCCACGTACAGGAGACGGACACCATCTCCCGGCTGGTGTACGGCATGGCCTCCGCGTTCCTGCTGACCGGCGACGACGAGTACCTGGAGATCGCCGAGCGGGGCACCGAGTACCTGCGCGAGCACATGCGGTTCGTGGACGCCGACGAGAACGTCGTGTACTGGTACCACGGCCTCAAGGTCGACGGAGACGTCGAGACGAAGCTGTTCACCTCGGAGTTCTCCGACGACTACGACGCGCTGCCCGCCTACGAGCAGATCTACGCGCTGGCCGGCCCGATCCAGACGTACCGGATCACCGGCGACCCGCGCATCAAGGCCGACGCGGACGCCACCATCCGGCTCTTCGACCGGTTCTACCTGGATCCGGAGCACGGCGGGTACTTCTCGCACATCGACCCGATCCTGCTCAGCCCGGAGCACGAGTCGCTCGGCCCCAACCGGGCCCGCAAGAACTGGAACTCCGTCGGCGACCACGCCCCGGCCTACCTGATCAACCTGTACCTGGCCACCGGTGAGAAGACGTACGCCGACATGCTGGAGTACACCTTCGACACCATCGTCAGCCGCTTCCCCGACGCCGAGCACAGCCCCTTCGTGCAGGAACGGTTCCACAAGGACTGGTCCCACGACACCACGCACGGCTGGCAGCAGAACCGCGCGGTCGTCGGCCACAACCTCAAGATCGCCTGGAACCTGATGCGGATGCACGCGCTGCGTCCCAAGGAGCGCTATCTGGAGCTGGCCACCGGCATCGGCGAGACCATGCCCGAGTGGGGCGCGGACCGGCAGCGCGGCGGCTGGTACGACGTGGTGGAGCGGATCCGGGTGGCGGGCGAGGACCGGCACCGGTTCACCTGGCACGACCGCAAGGCCTGGTGGCAGCAGGAGCAGGCGATCCTCGCCTACCTCATCCTGCACGGCACCACGGGCCGGGCCGACTTCCAGGGCGAGGCCCGGGACGCACAGGCCTTCTACAACGCCTTCTTCCTCGACCACGACGAGGGCGCCGTCTACTTCAACGTGCTGGCGAACGGGCTGCCGTACCTGCTCGGGGTCGAGCGGCTCAAGGGCAGCCACTCGATGTCGATGTACCACTCGGCCGAGCTGTGCTACCTCGCCGCCGTCTACAACAACCTGCTGCTGGGGGGCAGCGCCATGGACTTCTGGTTCAAGCCGGACCCCGCGCTGATCGAGGGCCGGGTGCTGCGGGTGGCACCGGACCTGCTGCCGCGCGGATCCGTGCGCATCGAGTCCGTCGAGATCGACGGCGAGCCGCACACCGCCTTCGACGCCGAGGGCCTGCTCGTGCAGCTGCCCGAGACGTCGGGGCGGGTCAAGGTCAAGGTCCGGCTGGCTCCCGTGGCCCGGACGGAGGTGGCGCGATGACCGTCAAGCTCAGCTCCCGCACCGAGGGCGACACCGCGGTCGTCGTCCTCGAAGGAGAGATCAACTCCACCACGTCCGGCGGGCTCCAGGCCCAGCTGCTGCCGTTCGTCGGGCAGGGCAGCCGGCTGCTGATCGACCTCAGCGGGGTCAGCTACGTCTCCAGCGCGGGCCTGCGCACCCTGCTGATCGTGCACCGCCGGGCCCAGCAGATGCAGACCGGGGTGACCCTGGTCGGCCTCTCGGAGGAGGTGCGGTTCGTGATGTCCGCCACCGGGTTCCTGGACTTCTTCCGGATCGAGGAGGACCTGGACGCCGCACGGGAACGCACGGGCCGATGACCACCCCGGACGTACGTGAGCGGGTCGACGCGTTCCCCACCCGCCGGATCGGCGGCTACCGGGTCCGGGCCGGACGGCCCTTCCCGTACGGTGCCCATCCGGTGCCGGGGGGAATCAACTTCTCCGTCTACTCCGACCGCGCCACGGTGATGCGGCTGGTCCTCTTCGAGCGGGGCGCCCGGCGCCCCACCGCCGAACTGGAGTTCCCACCGGAGTTCCGCATCGGCAGCGTGTACGCGATGACGGTCTTCGGCCTGGACGCGGAGAACCTGGAGTACGGCTTCCGCGCCGACGGCCCCTTCGACCCGCGGGCCGGTGACCGGTTCGACGCCGGCAAGGTGCTCAGCGACCCCTACGCCCGGCTGGTCTCCGGCCGGGACGTGTGGGGTCGGGAACCGGACTGGGACGACGTCTACCCCTACCGCGCCAGGGTGCTCGACGAGGACTTCGACTGGGGCGACGACACCCCGCTCGGCATCCCCACCGAGGACCTGGTGATCTACGAGACCCACGTCCGCGGCTTCACCCGCCACCCCTCCTCCGCGGTGAGCGCCCCGGGCACCTACGCGGGCCTGCGGGAGAAGATCCCCCATCTGAAGCACCTCGGCGTCAACTGTGTGGAACTGCTGCCGGTGTTCGAGTTCGACGAGCTGGACAACCCGCGCACCGACCCGGCCACCGGCGGGCGCCTGTACAACTACTGGGGCTACAACACCGTCTCGTTCTTCGCGCCCAAGGCCGGGTACGCGGCCACCGGCCGGTTCGGGATGCAGGCCGACGAGTTCAAGACGCTCGTCAGGGAGCTGCACCGGGCCGGCATCGAGGTCATGCTCGACGTGGTGTTCAACCACACCGCCGAGGGCAACGAGTACGGCCCGACCATCTCGTTCCGCGGCCTGGACAACGCCACCTACTACATGCTCACGCCCGAGGGCGAGTACTACAACTTCAGCGGCACCGGCAACACCGTCAACTGCAACCACCCCGTGGTCCGCGACTTCGTGCTGTCCTGTCTGCGCTACTGGGTGTCCGAGTACCACATCGACGGCTTCCGCTTCGATCTCGCGGCCATCCTGGACCGGGCGCCGGACGGCACCCCGCTGCCCAACCCGCCGCTGCTGGAGCAGCTGGCCCACGACCCGATCCTGCGCCACACCAAGCTGATCGCCGAGGCCTGGGACGCGGCCGGCCTCTACCAGGTGGGCGCGTTCCCGAACTACGGCCGCTGGTCGGAGTGGAACGGCAAGTACCGGGATTCCGTGCGCCGGTTCGTCAAGGGCGAGCCGGGCCTGGTCGGCGAGCTGGCCACCCGCATGGCCGGCTCCCCCGACCTGTACCGGGGCCGTACCGCCTCGGCGTCGGTCAACTTCGTCACCGCGCACGACGGATTCACCCTCAACGACCTGGTGTCGTACAACGACAAGCACAACGAGGCCAACGGCGAGGACAACCGCGACGGCGGGAACGACAACCACAGCTGGAACTGCGGTGAGGAGGGACCCAGCGCCTCGGCGCACGTCCGCGACCTCCGCACACGCCAGATGAAGAACCTGCTGGGCATCCTCCTGACCAGCCAGGGCGTTCCGATGATCCTGGCCGGCGACGAGGTCGGACGCACCCAGCTCGGCAACAACAACGGCTACTGCCAGGACAACGAACTCTCCTGGTTCGACTGGGGGCTCGTCGAGGCCAACGCCGAACTGCTCGAGTTCAGCCGGGCCCTGATCGCCTTCCGGCACGCCCACCCGGTCCTGCGCTCCGCCGACCACCCGGTCGGCGCCGACCGGGTCGGCAGCGGCTATCCCGACATCAGCTGGCACGGCGTACGGGCCTGGCACCCCGACTGGTCCGCACACAGCAGGGTGCTCGGCCTGATGCGGTGCGGCCGGCACGCCAAGGGCGGCACCGTCGCCGACGACCACGTCTACGTCGCCGTCAACGCCCACTGGGAGTCCCACGACCTGGAGCTGCCCGGGCTGCCCGACGGACAGGCCTGGCACCTGTTCGCCGACACCGGTCTCGCCGCTCCGCACGGGCTCAGCCCGGTGGGCGGCGAGAGCGAGCTGCACCATCCGGGCCGCTACCACCTCGGCCCGCACGCGCTGGTGATCCTCGTCGGCCGGGACCGGCGCACCGGCTGAACCCCCTCACAGAAGGAGAGCTGTTCATGTCGTTCGACGGAATCCTGAGCGTGTCCGAGGGCATCGCGACGATCGAGATCAAGGGCGAGCTGGACGCGTCCACCGCGCCCCGCTTCCACGACCTGATCGACCGGGCCGCCGAGCAGGGCGCGGTACGGCTGGAGATAGACGCCCGGCACCTCGACTTCCTGGCCAGCGCGGGTCTGCGCTCCCTGGTCTTCGCCCGCCAGAAGATGGGCGACGAGGTACGCATCGCCGTGATCGGGGCCCCGGAGCCGGTGAGCCGGACCATCCGGCTGGCCGGCTTCGACCACAGCATCGAGCTGATCGACGCCTGAGAGGGGCCACGAAATGGCGATCGACTCCGGGGCCGCGTCGGCCAAACACACCGCCGGACAGGAGTGGTGCGACCTGCCGCTCGCCGCGCGGACCGCGGCCGGCCTGCGGATCCCGGCCGACCTCGAATCCCTGGACCTGGTCGCCCGGTTCGTCCTGGAGCTCGGGCGGTCGGGCCGGCTGAGCAGCAGCGAGACCTACCGGCTGCGGCTGGCGGCCGACGAGCTGGCCACCAACATCGTCATGCACGGCTACTGCGGAGCGCCCGGTGACATCTGCGTGGACGGCGGGGTCGCCCCCGACCGGGTGTGGGTGCGCTTCGCCGACGACGCCCCGGCCTTCGATCCACGCGGCGGCATGAAGGCGCCCGACCTGGAGGTGCCGCTGGCCCGGCGTGCCGTCGGCGGGCTCGGGGTGTTCCTGGCGCTGACGGCGGTGGACCGCTTCGACTACGAGCTGGTGGCGGGGCGCAACGTCAGCACGCTGACGATCCACCGCGACCACCACGGATAGATGAGACGAGATGTCACAGACGAAGGTGCTGCTCCTTGATGAACACCGCCGGGCCCCGGCCGAGTTGCTGGCGACCCTCGACGCGCTGCGGTTCGAGGTCCGCCGCCGCACCCCGGGCGAGGCGCTCGCGCTGGCGCCGGGCGAGCTGGGGGAGACCGAGGTGCTGCTCGTCTCCGCCCGGCTCGCGCCGGCCACGGTGAAGGCGGTCGTGCGGCGGCTGGACGACGAGGGGCGGCAGCCGACCGTCGTGGCGTTCGCGGACCACGATCTCCACCTGCTCGGAGGTCACGTCCAGGCGGGCTCCGACTATCTCGTGCCACCGTTCCATCCCGAACTGGTCCGCGCCCGGCTGCGCAACTGCCATGAGCGCGCCGAGTTCAGCCGCACCCTGGAGGACGTGACCGCCCACGCCGAACTGCTCAGCTACGAGAGGGAGCTGGAGATCGGCCGGGAGATCCAGCTCGGCTTCCTGCCGGACACCCTGCCCAGCCCGGACGACTGGGAGATAGACGTACGCTTCCGGCCGGCCCGCACCGTCGCCGGGGACTTCTACGACGTCTTCGAACTGGTCAACCGGCGCAGGCTGGCCCTGGTCGTGGCCGACGTCTGCGACAAGGGCGTGGGCGCCGCCCTGTTCATGGCGCTGATCCGCAGCCTGCTGCGGCACACCGCGGAGCAGAGCGGGCTGCAGAGCCTGATCGCCGCCGACGTGCTGAACGAGTCCACCGTCTGGGAGGAGCAGACCCGCGCGATCCCCGTCGTCGGGGCCACCCCGCTGCTGAACGCGGTGGTGGGCACCAACAACTACCTGACCCGCAACCACATCCGGCAGGGCTACTTCGCCACCCTCTTCTTCGGCGTCCTCGACCCGCTCACCGGCAACCTCGTCTACATCAACGGCGGCCACAACCCGCCGGTCCTGGTCAGCGCCGACGGGGCCGAACCGGTGCTCCTGGAGCCCACCGGACCGGCGGTCGGCGTCATCCCGGACGTCACCTTCTCGCTGGGCTACGCGCAGATCAGCCCGGGCGACACCCTCTTCATCTACACCGACGGGGTGACCGAGGCGCGCTCGGAGACGGGACGGTTCTTCGGCAACGAACTGATGATCAAGCAGCTGACCGAGGCGGCGGTGCGCGGCGAGGAACTCCTCGACCACATGGACGGCGTGCTGGGCGAGTTCGTCGGCCCGGCCGAGCAGTCGGACGACATCACCATGATGGCCGTGCACCGGCGCCACTCCTGACGGAACCCCGGGTGGAGACCATGTCGCAGATCATCACCGTGCACTCGTACCGGGGCGGTACGGGCAAGTCCAGCACGGCCGCCAACCTGGCGGTGCTCCTGGCCTCCTCCGGACGCCGGGTCGCACTGGTGGACACCGACATCCAGACCCCCGCCCTGGACGTCATGTTCGGGGACGCGCTCGGGACGGTACGGCGCTCCCTGACCGACTACCTGATCGGGCGCTGCGAGATCGAGGACGCCGCCTACGCCGCGGAGGCGGACGCCGGGCACGACGGCTTCTTCGTGGTGCCGGCCCGCAGCCGGGCCGCCGGCATCAACGAGATCATGGGGCGCGGCTACGACGTCGGGCTGCTGCGCGAGGGCTTCGACCGGCTGATCGACTCCCTCGCCCTCGACGTGCTGCTCCTCGACACCCACGCCGGTTTCAACAACGAGACCGTGACCTCGATGGCCAGCTCGGACGCCCTGGTGGTGGTCACCCGGGCGGACCGCCTGGACATGGCGGGCGCCGCCGAGACGATGTCGCTCGCCGAACGCCTCGGCTGCGGGCAGCTGAGCGTGGCGGTGAACCAGGTGCCGGCCGGGACGGCACCGGAACCGCTGCGCGCGAAGGTGGAGAACGCCTTCGGCACCCCGATCACCGTGGCCCTGCCCTACGCCCCCGAGATGGCGGCGCTGGCCGGGGAGCGCCTGTTCAGCACCGCCTATCCGCACCATCCGCTGGTGGCGGGCTACCGCCGCATCATCGCCGAGGTGAGCAACGGGACCACGGCGCTGCGCCGGCCCGCGCCGCATCCCCCTTCCCTGCCCTGACCCCCGGTGCCTGCAAGAGCCGGGTCCACGACCTCAGAGCCGACGCGACACAGGCTCTTACTTCGGTGCCAGGAGGCATGAGCATGCAAGGCAAGCCCGACGTCCGTCGGCCGGCCCCCACCGTCGGCCGGATACCCGTGCGGGACGTCCGCCCCCAGGTGGACGCGGGCCGCCGCCCCGCCCGTGCCGTGCCGGGCGAGTTGTTCGAGGTGTCCGCCACCGTCTTCCGGGAGGGACACGACGCGGTCGCCGCGAACGTCGTCCTGACCGGTCCGGACGGCCGGCCCGGCCCCTGGACGCCCATGCGCCTGATCGCGCCGGGGACCGACCGGTACGCCGCCCAGGTCTCGGCCGACCGGGAGGGCGAGTGGACGTACCGGGTGGAGGCGTGGACCGATCCCTTGGCCACCTGGCGGCACACCGCGAGGATCAAGATCCCGGCCCGGATCGACGTGGAGCTGGTCCTGGCGGAGGGCGCGTTACTGCTGGAGCGGGCGCTGCACAAGCTGCCGGCCGACGGTCCGGAGCGGGCCCGCGAGGTGCTCGCGGCGGCCCGCGACCGGCTCCTGGACGGCACCCTCGGCCCCGACGACCGGCTCGCCGCCGCGCTGGACGCCGAGGTGACCCGTGTCCTGGCCACCCGGCCGCTGCGCGAGCTGGTGACCTCCTCCGAGGAACTGCCGCTGCGCGTCGACCGCGAGCGCGCGCTGTTCGGGTCCTGGTACGAGTTCTTCCCGCGCTCCGAGGGCGCCGTGCCGGCCACGGTGAACGCCGAGGGCGTACTGGAGCCCCCGCGCGCGGGGACCCTGCGCACCGCGGCGGAACGCCTGGACGCCGTCGCCGCGATGGGCTTCGACGTGGTGTACCTGCCGCCCGTCCACCCGATCGGCACCACCCACCGCAAGGGCCGCGGCAACACCCTGGCCGCGGGCCCGCACGACCCGGGGTCGCCGTGGGCGATCGGCTCCCCGGACGGCGGCCACGACGCCGTCCACCCGGACCTCGGCACCCTGGACGACTTCGACCACTTCGTCGCCCGGGCCGGTGAGCTCGGCCTGGAGGTGGCGCTCGACTTCGCGCTGCAGTGCTCGCCCGACCACCCCTGGGTCACCGAGCACCCGGAGTGGTTCCGGCACCGGCTCGACGGCTCGATCGCCTACGCCGAGAACCCGCCGAAGAAGTACCAGGACATCTACCCCCTCGACTTCGACACCGAGCCCGAGGGGCTGTACGCGGAGTGCCTGCGCGTGCTGCGGCACTGGATGGCGCACGGCGTGCGGATCTTCCGCGTGGACAACCCGCACACCAAGCCGGTCTGGTTCTGGGAGCGGCTCATCGAGGAGGTGCACTCCACCGACCCCGACGTGCTGTTCCTCGCCGAGGCCTTCACCCGTCCCGCGATGATGCACAGCCTCGCCCGGGTCGGCTTCCACCAGTCGTACACCTACTTCACCTGGCGCAACTCCAAGGAGGAGGTGGAGTCCTACCTCGCCGAACTCGCCGGTCTCGGCGGCGAGGAGAGCGCGGCCTACCTGCGGCCGAACCTCTTCGTGAACACCCCGGACATCCTCAACGCCTTCCTGCAGTACGGCGGCCGCGCGGCCTTCGCGGTCCGCGCCGTGCTCGCCGCGACGGCCGCCCCGGCCTGGGGCGTCTACGCGGGCTACGAGCTGTACGAGAACGTGCCCGCCGGGCCCGGCAGCGAGGAGTACCTCGACTCGGAGAAGTACCAGTACCGGCCCCGGGACTGGAAGGCGGCCGACGCCTCGGGCGACACGCTCGCCCCGCTCATCACCACGCTCAACCGGCTGCGCCGGGACCATCCCGCCCTGCGCCGGCTGCGCAACCTGCGCTTCCACCGGGCGGACAACGACGCGGTGGTCTGCTTCTCCAAGCGGGTCGGGGACGACTGGGTGCTGGTGGTCCTCAACCTCGATCCGCACAGCGTGCGGGAGGCCACGGTCCACCTCGACCTGCCGGCCCTCGGCCTCGACCGCGCCGACCACTTCGACGCGCACGACGCGCTGTCCGGCGAGACGTACCGCTGGGGCCGCGACAACTACGTACGCCTCGATCCGCAGCACCAGGTCGCCCACATCATCACGGACAGGACGCGCCTCTCGTGAACCCGCCGGTTTCCCCCCACCCCGTCCGGACGGCCCCCGCACGGCTGCCGGCCACCGACCTCAGGCGCCTGACCACCGGCGAGACCAGCGATCCCCACGCGCTGCTCGGCCCGCACCCGGGACCCGGGGGCACGACCCTGCGCGTCCTCAAACCGCTCGCGGAGGCGGTGTGGGCGATCGACGCGGCCGGGGACGTGCTGGCCGAGCTGGGCCACGAGGGCGGCGGCGTCTTCTCCGGGCAACTGCCCTACGGCACCCGCGACTACCGGCTGCGGGTGCGGTACGCCGAGTGCGCCTGCGAGACGGACGACCCGTACCGCTTCCCGCCCGTGCCGGGCGAGCTGGACCTGTACCTGATCGCCGAGGGCCGGCACGAGCGGCTGTGGACCGTGCTGGGCGCGCGGGTGCTGGAGCACCGTTCCGTCACCGGCACCGCGTTCGGGGTCTGGGCGCCGAACGCCCGCGCCGTCCGGGTCGTCGGGGACTTCAACCACTGGGACGGCACCGGGCACCCCATGCGGTCGCTGGGTGCCTCGGGCGTGTGGGAGCTGTTCGTGCCGGACGCCGGCGACGGCTGCCGGTACAAGTACGAGATCCTCGGACCCGACGGCACCTGGCGGCAGAAGGCCGACCCGCTCGCCCGCTCGGCGGAGGCGGCGCCCGGCACCGCCTCCGTGGTCTTCACCTCCCGCCACCGGTGGACCGACGGCGAGTGGATGGCCGGACGCGGCCGCCGGGCCGCCGAGCGGGCGCCGATGAGCGTGTACGAGCTGCACCTCGGCTCCTGGCGGCCCGGCCGTACCTACCGCGAGCTGGCCACCGAACTGCCCGGCTACGTCAAGGCGCTGGGCTTCACCCACGTGGAGTTCCTGCCCGTCGCCGAGCACCCGTTCCGTGGCTCCTGGGGCTACCAGGTCACCTCGTACTACGCGCCCATGGCCGCGCTCGGCACCCCCGACGACTTCCGGTACCTGGTCGACGCCCTGCACCGGGCCGGCATCGGCGTGATCCTCGACTGGGTGCCGGCGCACTTCCCGAAGGACGACTGGGCGCTGGCCCGGTTCGACGGCGCCCCTCTGTACGAGCACCCCGACCCGCGGCGCGGCGAACACCCGGACTGGGGCACCCTCGTCTTCGACTACGGCCGCGAGCAGGTGCGCAACTTCCTGGTCGCCAACGCCCTGTACTGGTGTACCGAGTTCCATGTGGACGGCCTCCGGGTGGACGCCGTCGCCTCGATGCTCTACCTCGACTACTCGCGCCCCGAGGGCGGCTGGCTGCCCAACGCCTACGGCGGCCGGGAGCATCTCGAGGCGGTGGAGTTCCTGCAGGAGATGAACGCCGCCGTCTACCGCAGCTGCCCCGGGGTGGTCACCGTCGCCGAGGAGTCCACCGCCTGGGAGGGCGTGACCCGGCGCACCGACCATGGCGGGCTCGGCTTCGGGTTCAAGTGGAACATGGGCTGGATGCACGACTCCCTGCTCTACATGGGCAAGGACCCGGTGCACCGGCAGTACCACCACCACGCGCTGACGTTCCCCATGGTGTACGCCTACGCCGAGAACCATCTGCTGCCGGTCAGCCACGACGAAGTGGTGCACGGCAAGGGCTCGTTGCTCGGGAGGATGCCCGGCGACCCCTGGCAGCGGTTCGCCAACGTGCGGGCGTACCTCGCCCTCATGTGGGGCTTCCCCGGCAAGCATCTGCTCTTCATGGGACAGGAGTTCGCCCAGGAGAGCGAGTGGTCGCACGACGCCGGCCTCGACTGGGCCGCCCTCGTGCACGCCCCGCACGCGGGCGTGCGCGACCTGGTACGCGACCTCAACGCGCACTACCTCGCGATCCCCGCCCTGTGGCGCCTGGACGCCGACCCCGCGGGTTTCCGCTGGCTGGACGCCGACGCGGCCGAGGACAACGTGTACTCCTTCGTCCGCCACGACACCGACGGCACCCCCCTGGTGTGCGTGCACCACTTCGGACCGGGTGTGCGCCACCGCTACCGCATCGGCCTGCCCGCCGACGGCGAGTGGACCGAGATCCTCAACACCGACGCCCACCGCTACGGCGGCTCGGGCGTGGTCAACCCCGGGCCGATGCGGGCCCGCCGGAACCCCTGGCAGGGCCAGGAATTCAGCACCGAGGTCACCCTGCCGCCCCTCGGCGTCATCTGGCTGCGGCCGCGACGCGTGGCCGCGGGCGGCGAACGACACGAAGAGGGGACGTACGCATGAGCGAGTACCTGTGGGACGAGTACCGGCGCATCCTCGAGGGGGCGCGCACGATCGCGGTCGTGGGCGCCTCCGCCGAGCCGGGCAAGTCCGCCCACGAGATCCCGGCCCATCTGCGGCGCAAGGGCTTCAACGTCATCCCGGTCAACCCGCACCACCGCGAGGTGCTCGGCCGGCCGGCCTTCGCCTCGCTGCTCGACATCGGTGAACCGGTCGACATCGTCGACGTCTTCCGGCCGGCGCCCGAGACCCCCGCCGTGGCCCGGCAGGCCCTCGCGATCGGGGCGCGCTCCCTGTGGCTGCAGCTCGGCATCGTCTCCGACGAGGCCCGGAACATCGCCGAGGCGGGCGGCCTGCGCGTGGTCATGAACCGCTGCCTCGGCGCGGTGCACGCGGAGCTGGAGCTGGCCGGGGCCCTGAGCCGCACCACCTGAGGAGGGGACCCGTCCATGAGGATCGCCGACACCATCGTCGTGGGGGGCGGCCCGGCCGGTCTCTCCGCGGCGCTCTACCTGGCCCGCTACAACCGCGAGGTCCTGGTCTTCGACACCGGCCACGGGCGCTCCACGCACCACCAGACCAACCACAACTACCTCGGCTTCCCCGAGGGCATCCCGACCGTGGACCTGCGCAAGCTCGGCCGGGAGCAGCTCGGCCGCTACCCGGGCGCCCTGGTTCTGCACCACCTGATCACGCATGCCGAGGGCGATGCCGAGCGGGGCTTCACGGTCCGCTCCCAGGGGCACTCCTGGCGGGCCCGGTCCCTCGTGCTGGCCACCGGTGTCCTCGACCACTTCCCGCACTTCGCGGGCTGGGAGTCGTACGTCGGCCGGTCGATGTTCTGGTGCATCACCTGCGACGGGTACGAGAACCGGGGGCACAGCATCCTGGTCGTCGGCCACACCGACGCGGCCGCGGGGGAGGCCATGCAGCTGCACAGTCTCACCGACCGGGTGCGGCTGCTGACGAACAGCGCGAGCGACGAGATCAGCCCGAAGTTCCGGCGCCGTCTGCAGGGCGCCGGCATCCCGGTGGTGCACGACCGGATCGGGGAGGTCGAGGGCGCGGACGGGATCCTCTCCGCGGTGGTGACCCGCGCGGGCCGACGGCTGGAGCTGGACGCCCTCTTCTCCATCCAGGGCGCCACCCCCGAGACCACGCTCGCCCGGCAGCTCGGCGTCCGGCTCGCCCCCACCGGATACGTCCAGGTGGATTCCGAGCAGAAGACCAGTGTGCCGGGCGTCTACGCGGCCGGCGACCTCACCGCGCTGCACTCCCACCAGGTGACGGCGGCCGTCCACGAGGGAGCACAGGCGGCGTCGGCCGCCAACTACTTCCTGCATCCGCCGGAGCTGAAGGCGGACTGAGGTCACACACGGCTCAGCGGCGGGCGCCCTGGATCTGGGCGGCCGCCTCGGCCAGTCGGGACAGGTCGTCCTCGGTCAGGGTGATGTCCGCGGCGGCCGTGTTCTGCTCCAGGTAGCCGACCCGCTTGGTGCCCGGGATGGGAACGATGTCGCCGCCCTGGGCGTGCACCCAGGCCAGCGCGATCTGGCCGGGCTGCACCTCGTGGGCGGCGGCGATCTCCCGGATCACGTCCACGACCTTCTGGTTGGCGTCCAGGTTGTCCTGCGAGAACCGGGGCAGGTTGCGGCGCATGTCGTTCGCGGCCATGGTGTCCTGGCTGGTGACCGCGCCGGTCAGGAAGCCCCGGCCGAGCGGCGAGAAGGGCACCACGCCGATGCCCAGCCGGCGGGCCGTGGGCAGGACCCCCGCCTCGAGCTCGCGGCTCCACAGCGAGTACTCGCTCTGCACGGCCGTGATCGGGTGCACGGCGTGGGCGCGGTCGAGCTCGTCGGCGGTCACCTCCGAGACGCCGATGTAGCGGACCTTGCCCGCCTCCACCAGCTCCGCCATGGCGCCGACGGACTCCTCGACGGGGGTCTTCGGGTCGACCCGGTGCAGGTAGTACAGGTCGACGTGGTCCACGCCGAGCCGTTCCAGCGACTCGTCGATGCAGCGCCGGATGTAGTCCGGGTCGGCCCGCAGCACCATGCCCGCGCCGGGCTTCACGTCGACGATGCCGCACTTGGTGGCGAGGACGACCTCGTCCCGGCGCTCCCGCAGCGCGTACCCGACCAGCTTCTCGTTGGCGCCGACGCCGTACAGGCCGGTCGCCCCGTACACGTTGGCCGTGTCGAACAGAGTGACGCCCAGATCGAGGGCCCGGTGGATGGTCCTGATCGACTCCTCGTCGTTGCCGACTCCGTACGACTGGCTCATGCCCATGCAGCCGAGCCCCTGCGCGGAGACTCGCAGACCCTGGCTGCCCAGAGCGACCTGACGCATCAGTGTTTCCCTTCGTGGTGGTGGAACCAGTGGCTGAGCCGGCGGCCCACCGCGTGGCCGCCGGTCAGCAGGTACAAGGCCTGGGCGAGCCCGGTGCGGCGGCCGTGCCGCACCCACAGGAAGTGGTGGTGGGGCCGGCTGTCGTGCGGGTTCGGAAGTGCATAGACCAGGACGAACGAGACCAGCGTAAGCGCCGCCATGAGCAACAGGGCGGATTGATACGCGACTTGGTAACGGCTTGACGCTCCGGCCACGCCCGGGCGGGCACCGAGGACGGAGAAGACCGTGCCGATTCCGGCCACCCCGAGGGCCTGGCCGATCTGGAACGCGGTGGTCAGGGCACCCGACGCGGAGCCCTTGTCGGTGGGGCGGATGCCGGTCAGGACGATCCCGATCAGCGGGGACATCGTCAGGCCCTGGGCCGTGCCGACCAGCAGCAGCGGCAGCGCCAGCTCGCCCGCCGACAGGCCGGACCCGGCGCCGCGCACGGTGGCCCAGGCGGCGGTCAGGCCGCCGAGCAGCAGGACGTGCCCGAGGACCAGCACGGCCCGGCCCAGCCGCGGGACGAGCCGGGGCACCACCAGGGACGAGGCGAAGAAAGCGATGCCGACCGGGGCGAAGGCGAGCCCCGCCTGCAGCGGGTTGAGGCCGAGGCCGACCTGGAAGGTCAGCGAGGTGTAGACGGCGAGGCCGACGATGGTGATGAAGTACAGGACGCCGATCGCGATGCCCACGCCGAACGCGCGCTGTGCGAAGAGGGACGGGCGCAGCAGCGGGGTGCGGCCGATGCGGTCCAGGTGCCGCTCGTAGCGGATGAAGACGGTGAACGCGGGCACGGCGGCGGCGAACATCGCCCACGTCCACCAGGCCCAGCCGGCCCCAGGGCCGACCAGCAGCGGCAGCACGAGCAGCAGCAGGGCGCCGCCGAGCAGACCGGTGCCGGCCAGGTCCAGGTGGGGCCGGCCGGCCGGCTGGTCCCGGGCCATGACCCGGCGGCCGGTGAGCAGCGCCGCGGTACCGAGCGGGACCAGCACCAGGAAGGCGGGGCGCCAGGCGAGCCCGGCCAGGTTCAGCTGGATCAGCGCGCCGCCGACCAGCTGGCCGACGACGATGGCCACGCCGATGGTGGCGCCGAACAGGCCCAGTGCGAAGTTGCGTTCGGCGCCCTCGAAGGTGTCCTGGATGATCGACAGGATCTGCGGGTAGATCAGCGCGGCGCCGAAGCCCTGCACCAGACGGGCGCCGATGAGGACGGGCGCGTCGGGTGCGAGGCCGCTGACCAGGACGGCGGCGGTGAACAGCACGAGGCCCCAGAGCAGCACGCGGCGGCGGCCCAGCACGTCGCCCAGCCGGCCGCCCGTGATCAGGAAGACGGCGTACACCAGCCCGTACCCGGCCACCACGAACTGCACGGCCCCGAACCCGACGTGCAGGGTCTCCTGGAGGGAGGGCATCGCGAGGTTGGCGATGGAGACGCCGCCGACGACCAGGAAGGTGCAGGTGAGTCCGACGGCCAGGACGAACCAGCGGGCGGCGCCCGTCGGCGCCGCCGGCTGCGGGACGAGGACGGCCACGGCGTCGTGGTCCGCCACCGCCACGGCGTCGTCGTCGGCCGCCTCTCCGGTCACGGGTGCCGTCATGCGTCCGCCAGGGCCTCGACCGTGGCCACCGCCGTGTCCGTGGCGGACGCCGGGTTCTGGCCGGTGACCAGGCGGCCGTCGCGCACCGCGTGCGCGGCGAACTCGGGGGCCGCCTCGTGCTTGCCGCCCAGCTCCTCCAGCGCGGTCTGCAGCGCGAACGGGACGACGCCGGTCAGGCCCACGGCGGCCTCCTCGGCGTTGCTGAAGGCGGTCAGCCGCTTGCCGTCCACCAGCGGGCGGCCGTCGGAGAGCCGCACCCCGACCAGGGCCGCCGGGCCGTGGCAGAGCGCCGCGACCACGCCGCCCGCCTCGTAGATGTCGCGGGCGAGCGCGGACAGGGCCGGGTTGCCGGGGAAGTCCCACATGGTGCCGTGGCCGCCGGCGAAGAAGATCGCGTCGTAGGCGGACGGGTCCACGTCCTCCGGGCGGAGCGTGTCGGCGAGTTTCGCGGTCATCCCGGGGTCTTCGAGGAACGCCTTCTGGACCGGGTCGCTCAGGTCGGTCCCGGAGGCCGGGGGACGGCCGCCGCGCACGGACGCGAGATCGACCTGGTGGCCCGCCTCGGTGAACACCCGCCAGGGATGGGCGACCTCGGGCATGTAGTAGCCGGTGCTGCGGCCGGTGTCGCCCAGCTCCGCGTGGCTGGTGAGGACGATGAGGACCCTCTTCGTACGGGACATGGTCTCTCTCCTGCGGGGGACTTCAGGCCTGGGAGGCGGCGAGGTTGCGGAAGCGGGGGCCGTAGAACACCGGCTGGTCGAGGTCGCTGTACTGGTGCAGGAAGCCGAACTCGGCCGGGTACAGGCGCGGCAGGTCGTCGATGAGCGCCTGCGGGATCCGGCGCTGCATGAACGTGAAGGACGAGAACACCCGCAGCTTCATCATGTTGTGGACCGCTTCGCCGAAGGTCGGCCACTGCTGCTCGGGGTCGCCGTTCCACATGGCGTCGAGGTGGGCCATCATGTCGGTGTAGTCCTGGTCGAAGACGAGCAGCGCCTCCCTGATCTCCGCGCCGTCCGGGTCCTCGGCCAGCAGCTTCTCGTAGCCGTCGGACGGGACCGCGAGGGTGTTGATCACCGAGGGCCAGCTGATCTTCGCGCCCTGGAAGTGCACGGCCTCGGTCTCGGGGGTCAGCGGCACCGCCGGCTCCGGCTCGCGGTAGGTGCGCCCGTACCAGAGCTCCGCGAACTTCCCGTAGTGGGACTCCTCGTTCTGGTAGGCGGCACCGGCCCGGATCGTCCCGCTGGACGCGCCCTCACCCTGCTCCAGGATCTCGTCGATGCCCTCGAGCAGCTGGTCCACCGGGTCCACGCCCGGCGTCGGCACGATGGTCTTGAAGCCGATGTTGTCGCCGACCTGGTTGGCGACCCCGCCCCCCTGCACGGCGGCGCGGAGTTCTGCCGCGTTGGCGACGATGGCGTCCCTGATCTGGGCGTAGAGCTTGCCGATCGTCGGGAAGTCCTCGTGTCCGTACTCCTCGGGCAGCAGGAACAGCGGGGACTCCAGCCGCATGAAGTTGCGCAGCTGCGCCTTGGAGAGCCTGGCGAGCCCGATGTGCAGGTCCGGCTCCACACCGCCGGGCAGGCCGTGCGACGGGAACTTCGGGTCGAGGTCCTTGATCCTGGGCCGGCCGCCGATCGCGGCGAGCATGTTGGCGGCGATGGACATGTGCACCATCTCCTCCATCAGCACGCTGCGGATCGCGTTGTAGCTGGTGAAGTTCTGCACCTCCAGCGAGAGCATCGCCGCGGTGTAGATGGGCAGGGTCGAGTGCTCCAGCTCGATCGCCGTCTGCAGCGCGGAGCGGATCCAGGCGACGTTGCGCCGGACCGGGGCCTTGACGGTCTCGTCCTGGGCGGTGGTCATGGCTCGCTACCTTTCGTCGGGTGGGTGGGGCGAGAGGGGGAAGTGACGTGTGCCGCCGCGCCGTTCAGGCGTCCCGCGCGGCCTTCGGCCGGCTGAGCAGGCCCACCACGAGCAGCGAGCCGAGGCCGAGCACCACGACGCCGAGGCCGATCCGGTGCATCGAGCCCAGCGTGCCGAGCACGGCGACGCCGAGCGCCGAGCCGGCCTGGCGGGAGGCGTTCAGCGCGCCCTGGGCGGTGGCGGCGAAGCGCTGCGGCGCGGCCGTCGCCATGTCGGCGGTGGAGGCGGGGATCGCGGTGGTGGCGCACAGCGCGAGGGCCAGCTGGGCCGCGACGAGCAGCGCGAGCGGGGTCTCGGTCCCGGAGAACGACAGGATCGTGCCGGAGAGGGCACCGGCGGCGAGGCCGAAGAGGATGAGCGGCCTGGTCCCGATCTTCGCGACCAGGCGGCCGGTGAAGAACGGCAGCACCGCGAGCGGCAGCGTCATGGGCAGGAACGCGAGTCCGGTCCGGAGCGCCGACATGTTCCGGTCCTCGACCATCCACTGGGTCATCGCGAACAGCAGCCCGTAGAAGGCGAACGAGGCGGCCGAGCCGGCCACCAGGTCGGCCCGCACCCGGGTCAGCGACAGCAGCGCCGGAGGCAGCGCGGGCTCCTCGGCGCGGCGCTCCACGACGGCGAGCAGGACGAAGGCCAGTACCGCGATCAGGATGGTGGTCACCGGTACGGGACGCGCCCAGCCGTCGGTGCCGCCGTCGACGAGCCCGAAGGTGAGCGCGCCCAGGCCGATGATGGACAGCAGCAGTCCGGGGTAGTCGATCGGCCGGTGGGTGGCGGGCCGGTCGGCCGACAGCTTCCGCGCCAGCACCACGGTGATCAGCGCGATCGGCGGGTTGACGAGGAAGACCAGCTGCCAGCCGCCGAGGGCGACCAGGGCACCGCCGAGCACGGGTCCCGAGACCAGACCGAGTGCGCTGATCGCCGCCCAGGCGCCCACGGCGCGGGAGCGTTTGGCGGGGTCCGGGTACAGCCCGGCGAGCAGGGCGAGCGAGGCGGGCACCAGGCCCGCCGCGGCGACGCCCAGCAGGGCACGTCCGACGATGAGCAGCCCGGCGGAGTTCGCCGCCGCGCACAGCGCCGAGACGATGCCGAACGAGATCAGGGCCGCCCGGTAGATCCGCCGCGGCCCCCAGCGGTCCGCGATGGAACCGGCGGCCAGCATCAGGCCGGCGAACACCACGGTGTACGCGTCCACCGTCCACGGCAGCGCGCTCGCCGAGGCGTGCAGATCGTCCCGCAGGTCCGGCACCGCCACGTTCAGGATGGAGGCGTCGAGCAGGACCAGGAAGTTGCCCACGACAATGCCGATGAAACGACCAGCGGTCCGGGTGCTCCGCCGTGCCGCCCGGCGCTCGCCGGACGGCCGAGTCAGCAGCTCAGAGCTCTCAGATGTCATGGCGTCAGGCTTGCCGAGGCCCACGCGGGCGGCCAGAAACCCGGATCGACTTCGTGAACTCGGCCTGATGCGCGGGGCATCGGCGGCCGCCAGGGCTGCTCCCGCCGGCCCGCCGGGTGCCGCGGCGTCCCGTGGCGTCCTGAACGTGCGTCCGAGTTCAGGAAGTACCCACGAGTTCGCGAAGAATTCCGTTCCGCCCGGCACCCGCTTGGGAGGTCAGGAAGTATTCACCGAAGGCTCTGACGATATTCCGGGGCGCGCTAGCTTCGCCACCAGAGACCGGTAATTCCGTGCTGGGTCCGAGTGTCGGGCGAATGCCGGACCGGTATTCCGGAGTCGAGCGGAGAAGGATTCCATGACTGAGATCAAGAGCATCGCGGTACTCGCGTACGACCGATGCAGCGAGTCGGACACCATCATTCCCTGGGAGATCCTGATCGGTGTCGCGGTCTATCTGAAGGAGACGACCGGCGAGGACATCGAGGTCAAGCTGGTGGCCCTGGAGGAGGGCCCGGTCACCATGCAGATGGGCGCGCGGGTCGAGCCGCACGCGGTGCTGCAGGACGACGACCTCTACGACGTGCTGTACATCCCCGGCGGCCGCGGCTCCGGTGTCGCCACCAAGAACGAGCGGATCCTCGACACGATCCGGCACCACCACGTCAACGGAAAGTTCATCGGCGCCAACTGCGTCGGCGTCGGCATCCTGCAGCGCGCCGGCATCCTCGGCAAGACCCCGGTGACCTGCAGCCCGCCCATCTCGCGGCGGCTCAAGGAAGAGGGCGCCAACGTCGTGGAGCCGCGCCGCATGTGGCTCGGCGTGCCCGAGGACCGGATCTGGACCACCGCCGGTGCCGCCTCGATCAACGCCGGCACGCTGGCGATGGTCAACCACCTGTTCGGCGAGGAGGTCGGCCGCGAGATGTCGATGTGGTTCGACACCCGCGCCGCCGAGGGGTACTCCCTGTTCGGCCCGGTCGGCACCGAGCTGTTCAACTACCCCGAGGCCGAGGCCAAGATCCAGGACGAGACGGCGGACATCCTGCTGCCGCCGCTGCACTGACCCCCCTGCCGGCCGAGCAGACTGGAGGACCAGTGATCACGTGCACCACCGTCCTGGACGTCGCCGAGGGCAGCGAGGAGCCCTTCGAGAAGCTGCTGAAGCTCCTGGTGAAGCAGGTCAGGGAGAACGAGCCCGGCACCCCGGTGTTCGAGTTCGTACGGCACCGGACCACGCCCCGCAAGTACCTGGTCGTCGAGCAGTACGTGGACGACGCGGCGCTCGCCGAGCACAGCGCCAAGCAGTACCTGGCGGAAATCGTCCCGGAGATGCTGACGTACCTCGCGCAGCCGCCGCAGCTCGACGCGTACGTCCCGGTCGAGCAGTGAACGGGAAATTCAGGGAGCGGACATGAGCGAGCAGCCGTATTTCCATATCGGCGTGGTCGTCCCCGATCTGGAGAAGGCGATCGAATACTACTCGCGGATACACGGGCTGGAATTCACCAAGCCCGCGCACGTGACGAATCCGCGACTCGAGGATCCGCACCCGCACGAGCAGGTCGTGCATGTGGCCTTCTCGAAACAGGGTCCGCCCTACTACGAGTTGATCGAGTCCGACGGGGACGAGGGAATCTTCTCGTCCGCCAAGGAGGGCCGGATCCTCTATCTGGGTCTCTGGGAGCCGGACATGGAGGGCCGCCTCGAGGCGCTCGAGGCCGAGGGGATCGGCGTCGAGGCGGTGTCCCGGAGCGCGGAGGGCGCCACCCCGGGCTGGATCATCACGGAACCCGACGCCCTGGGGGTCCGGTACGAGTACGTCGATCTCGCGGAGAAGCAGGCCATCGAGACCTGGATCGAGACCGATGAGTTCCCGGGTCTGTGAAGGCGGACCCCGGTAGCGGTTCGGAGAGGGAGAACCCATGAAGTATGACCACATAGTCGTCGGCGCGGGCTCCTCGGGTGCCGTGCTCGCGAGCCGACTCACCGAGGACGCCGGCGTCAACGTCCTGCTCCTCGAGGCCGGACCCGACTGGGCGGACGTCTCCCAGATCCCCGGCGACATCACCAACGCGCGGACCGTGTCCGTGGAGGAGCACGACTGGGGCTACTCGGCCGAGGCCGTCCCGGGCCGTTCGCTGACGTACGCCCGGGGCAAGGTGGCCGGCGGCTGCTCGGCCGTCAACGGCGCCATCGCGCTGCGCGGCATCCCGGCGGACTACGACGAGTGGGCCCAGCTCGGCAACGACTCGTGGTCGTGGGACGAACTCCTCCCCTACTTCCGCCGGATCGAGGACGACCAGGACTTCGACGGCCCGTACCACGGCAGGGGCGGCCCCACCCCGATCGTCCGGCACACCCGCGACCAGCTGGTGCCGTTCCAGGCCGCCTACCTGGAGTCCTGCCTCGACCAGGGCTTCGGCTACGTCGAGGACCACAACGACCCGGAGTCCACCGGCGTCGGCATGATCCCCATGAACCGCCGCGGCGACCTGCGCGTCTCCACCGCGGTCGCCTACCTCACCGAGGCCCGCAAGCGGAAGAACCTCACCATCCGCCCCGGCGCCACCGTGCACCGGGTGCTCTTCGAGGGCACCAGGGCGGTCGGCGTCGAGGTGGAGACCGGCGGCCGGCTGGAGAAGGTCTACGGCGACCGCGTCACCCTGTCCGCCGGTGCGCTCAACTCGCCCGCGATCCTGCTGCGTTCCGGTGTCGGCCCGCAGGAGCGGCTGCGCGCCCTCGGGATCGAGGTCGTCCTCGACCAGCCGAACGTCGGCGAGAACCTGATCGAGCACCAGCAGATCACCGTGGGCCTGCTGCCCAAGGAGGGCGTCACCGACCCGGACGACCCGGACGTCCAGGTCCTGGTCCGCTACACCAACCCGGGCTCGCGGCAGTTCAACGACATGCAGATGTACTTCGTCAGCCGCTACGTCCCGGTCACCCACCGGCCGATCAGCGTGATGAGCGTGCTGCAGAAGCCGGAGTGCCGTGGCCGGGTCTCCCTCAGCAGCGCCGACCCCACGGTGCAGCCCGAGATCTTCCTGAACTCCTACGGCACCGACGCCGACCGCAGGATCGCCCTGGACGGGGTCCGGCAGGCCTGGGCCATCGCCAACTCCAAGCAGATCCGGGACCTCTCCAGCGGTCTGTCGGACGGGCTGACGCAGCGCCAGGTGGACGACGACACAGCGCTGCTGCGGTACATCCGGGAGAACTCCGCCACCCTGTGGCACCCGGTCGGCACCGCGAAGATGGGCCCGAGCAGCGACGGGACCGCGGTCGTGGACCAGCGGCTGCGGGTGCACGGCATCGAGAACCTGAGCGTGGTCGACGCCTCCGTGATGCCCACGCACGTCAGCGCCAACCCCAACCTGACCTGCTACGTCATCGGCGAGCGCGCCGCCGAGTGGTTCCTCGCGGACGCCTGAGCCACCCGGCCGGGTCCGGACCGCCGGCACAGCCCCGGGCGGTCCGGACCCGGCATGTACCCCGCACAGCGAAGCCAGAGGAGTTGACCCATGGCCGAAGTTTCCGACGAGGGCTCCAAGCTCGTCCGCACGTACTACGAGCAGTTCCTGACCGCCCCGGGCGATCTGAAGATCGCGGACGAGATCCTCGCCCCCGACGTGGTGTTCGACAACCCGATCTCACCGGACGGCATCCACGGCCTGCCGGCCTACAAGGAGTTCGCACTGCGCTGGTACGGCGGATTCCCGGACCGCGTCTTCACCATCGACGAGCTGCTGGAGCAGGGGGACAAGGTCGCCGCGTCCTTCACCATCACCGGCACCCACGACGGTGTGTTCATGGGCGCGGCGCCCACCGGCGAGCGCATCACGGTCCGCGGCGCGAACATCTTCCGGATCGAGGACGGACGTATCAAGGAGGTCCACGCCTTCTTCGACCCGCGCCAGCTGCTCGGCCCGCTCGGTCTGGGAGCGTGAGCCGGTGCCTGCGCCCAAGGGCCGGATCGCGGTCCTGATCGAGGAGCACTTCGACCCGTCCGAGTTCCGCGACTTCAACGCCTACTTCCCCGAGCGGGGGTACGTCGTCGACTACGTCTCCCACCTGTGGGGCCAGCCCTCGCTGACGTTCGGCAGCAACCCCGACAACGGCTACGTCGAGGAGCACGTCACCGTCACCCTCGAGGTGGGCGCGCTGGACCTGGCCGACTACGCGGGCGTGATCCTGATCGGCGCCTACGCCATGGACCGGCTGCGCTACCAGGTCGAGGTGCCGGGCCCGGGCAGCCGCAACAAGGCGCCCGCCGTGGAGTTCCTGCGCGCCGCGATGGCCGCGCCCGGGCTGAAGGTCGGCACCATCTGCCACTCGCTGTGGCTGCTGTGCGCCGACCGCGCCCTGCTGGCCGACCGCAGGGTGACCTGTGCCCACAACATCGTCTGCGACGTGGAGAACGCCGGCGCCGAGATCGTCTACGCGGGCAACGGCACCGCGGACCTGGTGATCGACGGCGACCTGATCACGGCCAAGCACCCGCAGGTGACCCGGGAGTTCATGGCCGCCTTCGTCCGCGAGATCGAGGCGGCGGCCTGAACCCCGGGGCACCGCCCCACACCTACGTTACGGAGAGTGTCATGCCGGAGCAGCAGCAGATCCGCGCCGCCGTCGAGGGGTACGCGGAGAGTTTCGCCAAGCGGGACCGGGAGCGGTTCGCCGCCCTGCTCGCCGCGGACGTGGTCCAGTACGAGCCGGTCGGCGCGCCCGCGAACCGGGGCCGGGCCGCGGTGACCGCCTTCTTCGACGGCGTCTTCGAGGTGATCGACCGGGTGGAGTTCCGCGTCACCGACGTGGTGATCTCCGGTGACGAGGCCGCGTTCACCTTCCACATCACCGCCCACAAGAAGGACGGCGGCACCGTCGAGGACCGCGGCATCGACACCTTCCGGGTCGGCGACGACGGTCTGATCACCGAGATCAAGGGCTACCACGACGACGCCCACACCCAGGTCGCCGGGGGCTGATCGGGGTGCGGGGGGTGGTGGGCGCGCCGGAGGCGGGCGGGGCGCGCGGCACGTACACCGGCAAGGTGCGCCTGCACCGGGGGCGGGTGCGGCTCAGGGTGCCCGAGGAGGGGCACCACCGGGCCGCCTCGCCCCTGGAGCTCTTCTTCGACCTGGTCTTCGTGGTGGCCGTCGCGGAGCTGACCGAGGTCCTGCTGCACGCCCCGACCTGGGCGGGGGTGCTGCGCTTCGGGGCACTGTTCGTCCCGATCTGGTGGTCCTGGGTCGGCTACTCCTTCTACGCCGACCGGTTCGACAACGACGACCGGATCTACCGGCTGATCATGATCATCGCGATGATGGCGGTGCTCTCGGTGTCGGTGGCCGTGCCCCAGGCCTTCCGGGGCACCCCCGGCGCCAAGCGGTTCGCCCTGGGCTACTTCGTCGTACGCCTGATCCTGCTCGGCCTCTACCTGCGGGCCCACTACCACGTGCCCCGGGCCCGCACCCTGACCCGGCGCTTCCTCCAGGGCTACGGTCTGGGCGCGGCCGTCTGGGGGGCCTCGGCGCTGCTGCCGGCGCCGTCCTGCTACGCGCTGTGGGGGGCGGGCCTGCTGGCCGAGCTGCTCACTCCGATCCTGTCCGCCTCCGCGGTGGCCCGGGTGCCGTTCAACGCCTCGCACATCCCGGAGAGGTTCGGCCTGTTCACCATCATCGTGCTGGGGGAGGTCGTCGCGCTCAACGCGATCGGGATCGCCGCGAGCGGACTGCGGACCGAGACCCTGGCCGTGGTGGCGGGCTCCTTCCTGATCGCCGCCTGCCAGTGGTGGCTGGTCTTCGACCACGTCGACGCCTCACCGCTGCGCAAGTGGCGGCTGACCGGCCAGGCGTACGTCTACGGCCACCTCCTCGTGCACGGCGGCATCACGGTCACCGGTGTCGGCGGACTGCTCGCCGCCCAGGCGGCCAACCGCGGTCGCGGCCACGTGGCCCTGGACGGCGGTCCGGTGCTGTGCTTCGGCATGGCCGTGTTCCTGCTCGGGGTCGGCGGCATCCACCTCCTCAACGTGGGCCTGCGGGGCGACCTGCGCGCCTGGTCCCGCCTGGGCCTGGCGGCGGCGTTCGCCCTCTTCGGCGTGGCCGGCGGCGACCTGCCCGCGCTGGTCCTGGAAGCGGTCCTGGTGGTCGGCCTGTCCTGCCAGATCCTCGTCGAGACCCGCGCTCCCGCGGTGCCCCACACCCTGCACGACTCCTGAGGACGGCGTACGACAGCACGCGGAGGGCGGGATCCGGCGACGGCCGGTCCCGCCCTCGCCCTCTACGCCTCCGCCCGCACCCGCTCCGCCGCCCCGGCCGCGCTCGCGGAGTCCGGTGTCAGCGGGCGAAGCCGGTCCAGCAGGGACAGGCCGGGGCCGACGAGTGCCGTCGTGATCAGGGCCATGAGGGTGAGGGCGAGGAGCAGGGTGCGGTCGATCAGTCCGGCCTGGTAGCCGACGGAGAGCACCACCAGCTCGGTCAGTCCCCGGGAGTTCATCAGCACCGCGAGCCGCAGCCACTCTTCGGCGGGCAGTCCGCGCAGCGCGCCCACCGCCGCGCAGCCGGCCGCCTTCACCACGCAGGCGACGACCACCAGCGCGCCGACGACGGCGACCGTGGTCCCGCTCCAGTCGAACGCGCCGAGGTCCAGCTTCTGCCCGTACCCGAGGAAGAAGCACGGCAGGAGCACCGCACCGGCCACCTTCTCCAGCGTGTCGAACGCCGGCTGGGGTCCGGGCCGCAGCCTGCCGTGCAGCAAGCCGAAGAGCAGGGCGCCGAACAACTGGTGCAGCCCCAGCGCCGCCGAGACCCCGCCGGCCAGCACCCCGCCCGCCGCCAGGAGGGGGAGCCCCGCCTCCGGCCGGCGCGCACGACGGCCCCGGCTCACCCACAACAGCGCCGCGACGGCCGCGAGTCCGCAGCCCGCGGGGACCAGCCGGTCGGCTCGTACGGCACCGGAGACCACCAGCGCCACGGTCAGCACGCACCAGGCCGCCGCGTCCCCCACGGCCGCCGCGCCCAGACTCAGCCGACCCACCCGCGTCCGGGTCAGCCCCGCCGCCTCCAGCAGCCGCGCCAGCACCGGCAAAGCCGTGACGCTCAGAGCACACCCGAGAAACAGAGCGAACCCGGCGGCCTCGCCGTGCACCCCGGCAAACCGCCCCACGGGCCCCAGGCCGAGCAACACCCCGACCACCATGGGCAACCCGAACGACACGACCGCGAGAGCAGCCACGGTCCCGGCCCGCTCGCCCCCGCCCCCACCGAACCCCTCGCTGTCGGCTGCCAACCGGCGGCCGATCCCCAGGGCGTACAGGGTCACGCCCAGTTGGGCGAGGGTGTCGAGGGCGGGGAGGGACTGGGGGCCGAAGAGGAGGTGGTGTGCTTGTGGGGCGAGGGTCCCCAGCAGCGAGGGGCCGGCCAGGATGCCGACGGTCAGCTCGGCGACGACCGGCGGCTGGCCGACCGCGCGGGCCAGCCGGCCGGCGCCGTGGGTCAGGAACAGCAGAACGGACAGGCCGAGCAGGAAGGCGGCCGTGGGGTCCAGCGGGCCCGTGGCCCCGGCGGCGCCGTCCGTCACGCCAGCACCTCGCGGTATATGTCCAGCACCCGCTCGGCCGCCGCCCGCCAGGAGAAGCGGTCCCGGGCCCGCGCCCGCCCCGCCTCACCCATCGCGCGGGCCCGCTCCGGCTCGGCCAGCAGCCGGTTCACCGCGGCGGCGAAGTCGGAGGCGAACCGCTTGGGATCCAGCGGGCTGCCCGAACCGTCCTGTTCCTGCTCGACGGGCACCAGCAGCCCGGTGACCCCGTCGGCCACCACCTCGGGAATCCCCCCGGTGGCGGTGGCCACCACGGCCGTACCGCAGGCCATCGCCTCCAGATTGACGATGCCCATCGGCTCGTACAGCGAAGGGCAGACGAACACGTCGGCGTGGGTGAGCAGTTGGCGCAGCGAGACCGTGTCCAGCATGCCGTCGACGCGGACGACCCCGCTCCTGGCCCGGCGCAGCTCGTCGACCAGCGCGGTCGTCTCCGCCGCGATCTCGGGGGTGTCCGGCTGCCCGCAGCACAGCACCAGCTGAGCCGCGGGGTCCATCTCGAAGGCGGCGCGCAGCAGATGGGGCAGTCCCTTCTGCCGGGTCACCCGGCCCACGAAGAGCACGAGCGGCCGGTCCGGATCGATGCCGTACCGTGCCGGCGCGGCCGTGCCCGGGTCGGGCCGGTGCACCTCGGTGTCGATGCCGTTGTGCACCACGTGCACCCGCTCCGGATCGACGTCCGGGTACACCCGCAGCACGTCCTCGCGCATCCCGTGCGACACGGCGACCACCGCGTCCGCCGAGGTGACGGCGGTGCGTTCCACCAGCGAGGACAGCCGGTAACCGCCCCCCAGCTGCTCCGCCTTCCACGGCCGCAGCGGTTCGAGGCTGTGCGTGGTCACCACGTGCGGGATGCCGTACAGGGTCTGGGCCAGATGGCCGGCGGCGTTCGCGTACCAGGTGTGGCTGTGCACCAGGTCGGCCCCCGCGCAGCCGGCGCCCATCTCGACGTTCGTGGCGAGGGTGCGCAGCACGGGGTGCGCGCCGTCCGCCAGACGCGGTTCCCGGTACGCGGCCACGCCCGGCTCGTCGCGCGGCTCGCCGAAGCAGCGCACTCTGAGGTCGACCAGGGTGCGCAGCTGCCGGGCCAGTTCCGTGACGTGCACGCCGGCTCCGCCGTAGACGGCCGGCGGGAATTCCTTGGTGAGCAGATCCACGCGTGTGTTCATCCGTACTTCCTGACGTCTGTGGCCGTGAGCGGCGGTTTCCGTGCGTGCCGCGGCCCGCCCTCCGGTGCGGGGGAGTCGGGGTGGAGTGCGGGGAGCGGCAGGCGGGTGCCCGGTGTGACCAGGGGATCCGCGGCCTCGTGGCGACGGGGCGGGGGAACGAGAGGCCGCGGACCTCTGATCCACGCTAGGGCGACGACGGCGGGGCGCATGTCACCGCGCCGCCGCGGGCATTGCTGGGTGCATGACAGATGACGCGGCAGTGCGCAGTGGAGCGGAAGGGCTGTCCGACGAGGAACGGCTGGCCCAGCTCGGTTACACCCAGGTCCTCGCCCGCCGGATGTCGGCGTTCTCGAACTACGCCGTCTCCTTCACGATCATCTCGGTCCTGTCCGGCTGCCTCACCCTCTACCTCTTCGGCATGATCACCGGCGGCCCCGCGGTGATCGTCTGGGGCTGGGTGGCGGTCGGCCTGATGACCCTGTTCGTGGGCCTGTCGATGGCCGAGATCTGTTCGGCCTACCCGACGTCGGCGGGCCTGTACTTCTGGGCGCACCGCCTCGCGCCCCCGCGCTCGGCGGCGGCGTGGGCGTGGTTCACGGGCTGGTTCAACGTGCTGGGCCAGGTGGCGGTGACGGCGGGCATCGACTTCGGCGCGGCGTCCTTCCTCGGCGCCTACCTGAACCTCCAGTTCGACTTCGAGGTGACACCCGGCCGTACGGTGCTGCTGTTCGCGGCGATCCTGCTGCTGCACGGCCTGCTGAACACCTTCGGGGTCCGCATCGTCGCCCTGCTGAACAGCGTGAGCGTGTGGTGGCACGTCCTCGGGGTCGCGGTCATCGTCGGCGCCCTGGCCCTCGTGCCCGACCACCACCGGTCGGCGTCCTTCGTCTTCACGAAGTTCGTGAACGAGACCGGCTGGGGCAGCGGCCTCTACGTGGTCCTGCTCGGCCTCCTCATGGCCCAGTACACCTTCACGGGCTACGACGCCTCGGCCCACATGACGGAGGAGACCCACGACGCCTCCACGGCGGGCCCGAAGGGCATCGTCCGCTCGATCTGGACGTCCTGGATCGCCGGCTTCGTCCTGCTCCTGGGCTTCACCTTCGCGATCCAGTCGTACGACAAGGAGCTGGCGTCCCCGACCGGCGCGCCCCCCGCCCAGATCCTCCTGGACGCGCTGGGAGCGACGACGGGCAAGCTGTTGCTGCTGGTCGTGATCGGCGCCCAGCTCTTCTGCGGCATGGCCTCGGTCACCGCCAACAGCCGCATGATCTACGCCTTCTCCCGCGACGGCGCACTGCCCTTCTCGCACGTCTGGCACACGGTCAGCCCGCGCACCCGCACCCCCGTGGCGGCGGTCTGGCTGGCCGCGCTCGCCGCCCTGGTCCTGGGGCTGCCCTACCTGATCAATTCCACCGCCTATGCGGCGGTGACCTCGATCGCGGTGATCGGCCTCTACATCGCCTACGTCGTCCCGACCTTCCTCCGGGTCCGCAAGGGCGCGGCCTTCGAACGCGGCCCGTGGCACCTGGGCCGCTGGTCGGTCGCGGTCGGGCTGGTGTCCGTCACCTGGGTGGCCGTGATCACCGTCCTGTTCATGCTGCCCCAGGTCTCCCCGGTCACCTGGAAGACCTTCAACTACGCCCCGGTCGCCGTCCTGGTCGTCCTGGGCTTCGCAGCGACCTGGTGGCTGACCTCGGCCCGCCACTGGTTCCTCAACCCGGCCCACACCCGCAGCCCCGTGCCCGAGCCGGTCGAAAAGTAACCCTTCCTCCCCCCGACGCGGCCGGGTCGCCGATACCCGATCGGAGACGCGGCCTCGTCCGGCTATGCTCGGACAGGCAACATCGCCCGGGCCCTTAGCTCAATTGGCAGAGCAGTGGACTTTTAATCCATTGGTTGTGGGTTCGAGTCCCACAGGGCCTACGGAAACGCCCCCAGCTCATGTGCGTCACGAGCTGGGGGCACGTCCGTTTTTCGGGGCCGGGGGAACCCGGCTCAGCCGGCGCTCAACTTCGCCAGCGGCAGCGTGTGCTGGGTCTGCAGGACCTTCGCGCGCAGGTAACGGACGTTGTGGGCCGTGGTGAAGACGCCGGTCGGCACCCGGTCCCGGACGACCACGCCGAGCGAGCGCAACTGCTCCGCCTTGTCCGGGTTGTTGGAGAGCAGGTCCAGTTCCCCGATGCCGAGGGCGCGCAGCATCTGCGCGGCGGCCGTGTAGTCGCGGGCGTCCTCCGGGAGGCCGAGCGCGGCGTTCGCCTCGTAGGTGTCGAGGCCCTCGTCCTGCAGGGCGTAGGCGTCGAGCTTGTTGTACAGGCCGATGCCGCGTCCCTCCTGGCGCAGATAGAGCAGGACGCCCCCGCGCTCGGCGATCCGCTCGACCGCCTCGCGCATCTGGGGGCCGCAGTCGCAGCGGGCCGAGCCGAAGACGTCCCCGGTCAGGCACTCGGAGTGCAGCCGCACCAGGGGGACCGGACCGGGCTCGCCGAGGACCACGGCGACGTGCTCCTGGCCGTCGGTCAGGCCGTGGAAGGTGACGAGTTCGGCGTCGACGGAGTAGCCGTCGCCGAAGTGCAGCGGTACCCGGACGCGGGCGCGCGGGGTGGCGGCGGGGGTGTCGGGCATGCGGGCCTCCGGGTTCCGTTCCCTTGCTGCTGCCATCTGCTTCAGATTTGAAGCAGCTGCTCGGTCGGTGACCCTACCTCATGTTTAAAAGTTAAAGCAACGAGTTTGCGGCGCGCGTCACGGGAGCCGGTCCTGCTGCGGTCCGGAACAGGGCGAAGAGCGCCGCCGCCAGGGCACGTCCTCCGCCGCACCCCCCGTCTCCTCCCCCTCCAGTGTCCGGGCGACCTCCGTGCAGATCTCCTCCAACTGCCCCACCTGCTCGGGAGTGAGCCGGTCGAAGAGGGTCGCGCGGACGGTCTCGACGTGCCCGGGTGCCGTACGCTCCAGCACGGCCATCCCCTCGTCCGTCAGCACCGCGATACTGCTGCGCCGGTCCCAGCTGCAGTCCTCCCGCCGCACGAGTCCGTCCCGCTCCAGCCGGGTCACCGCGTACGTCAGCCTGCTGCGTGTGATCTTCAGCGTCTCGGCGAGGTCGGTCATGCGCAGGCTCCGGTCGGGCGCCTCGGAGAGGTTGGCCAGCACGGAGTAGAACAGGTGCGGCATGCCGGCCTCCTGCTGGAGATTCCGGTCGATCGCGTCGTCCAGGAGCCTGGAGGCGGCGATGTACGCGCGCCAGGCGCGCTGCTCCTCGGGGGTGAGCCAGCGGGTCGTCATGCAGCCAGTGTAAGTTTGTTTCAAACTTGAACCAAGATCAGTCTTGGTCTCCGCGAGGGAGCGCGCCGATGCCGTACCCGTACGTCCTGCTGTCCGCCGCCGTCTCCCTCGACGGCTACCTGGACGACACCGGCCCCGACCGGCTCCTGCTGTCCGGCCCGGCCGACTTCGACCGGGTCGACGAGGTACGGGCCTCGGTCGACGCCATCCTGATCGGCGCCGGCACCATCCGCGCCGACAACCCGCGCCTGCTGGTGAACTCACCCGAGCGCCGCGCGGCCCGCGTGGCCGGGGGCAGGCCCGCGTACCCCCTGAAGGTCACCGTCACCGCCTCCGGGGGCCTCGACCCGGACGCGAACTTCTGGCACACCGGCGGCGAGAAGCTCGTGTACACGACGGACAAGGGCGCCGAACGGGCCTCCCGCACCCTCGGCCGGACCGCCGACGTCGTCCCCCTCGGCCCCGACCTCGACTGGCGGGCCCTGCTGGAGCATCTGCACGACGTGCGCGGTGTACGGCGCCTGATGGTCGAGGGCGGCGGAACCGTCCACACCCAGCTCCTGCTGCAGGGCCTCGCCGACGAACTCCAGCTGGTCCTCGCCCCGCTGTTCGTCGGCGACCCGGCGGCCCCGCGCCTGTTCGGCCCCGGGGCCTACCAGGGCGGGCGTCTCCGCCTCACCGACACCCGCCGGATCGAGGACGTCGTCCTCATGCGCTACGAGCCCACCGCCCCCGGCACCGGCGGGTTGCCCACCGCCGCCGACCGCCACTGGCTGCGCACCGCCTGCGAGCTGGCCGCCCTGTGCCCGCCCTCGCGGACCGCCTTCAGCGTCGGCGCGGTGGTGGTCGCCGCCGACGGCACGGAGCTGGCGCGCGGGTACTCCCGGGAGGGGGGCGACCCCGTGGTGCACGCGGAGGAGGCGGCCCTCGCCAAGCTCGACCCCACGGACCCGCGGCTGCCCGGCGCCACCGTCTACAGCAGCCTGGAGCCCTGCTCCCGCCGCGCCTCCCGCCCCGCCCCCTGCGCCGAGCTGATCCTGCGGGCGGGCGTACGCCGGGTGGTCACGGCCTGGCGGGAGCCGGACACCTTCGTGACGGCGGCCGACGGCGCCGGGGTACTGGCGGGCGCGGGCGTGGACGTCGTACTGCTGCCGGAGTACGAGGGTCCGGCGAAGGCGCCGAACGCCCATCTGCTGCCCTGAGCGGCACCTCACGGAAAACCCGTGTGCTTCGACCTCTGCGGATGGCGTACACTGGAGTCACAACGACGCGGGGTGGAGCAGCTCGGTAGCTCGCTGGGCTCATAACCCAGAGGTCGCAGGTTCAAATCCTGTCCCCGCTACTGAAGGCTCAGGGCCGGAATCCAGCAAAGGATTCCGGCCCTGAGTGTTTTTCCGCCGCGCCCACCTGACGTCGAGTGGCGTACGTCACAGTCAGTCATCCGCTCGGTCCACAGCGGTCGCCCGCCGTACCCGCTCCCGCCACGCTGGACGCAGGTCAAGGACACGGGAGACGAGCAGTGCGCCCTGGTGAGGTGGAGGAGAGCCCGTACGCCAGGGCCGACGGGCGGCTCCCCGGCGACCCCGTGCCCGGCCCCGGCCTCGGCCGGGACCCCGCGCCCCTCCTGCCGGAGAAGTGCCACGGCCACCGTCCGACGCCGCGCGGCCTGGCCCGCGCCCTGCCCGCGCTCCTGATCGCCGGCGGAATCCTGTACGACCTGCTCACCCCGCGCGACTTCACCGCCGTCCCGTTCTTCACGGCCGCCCCGCTGGTCGCCGCGCCCCTGTCCTCGCTGCGCACCACGGTGCTCACCGGCCTCGCCGCCCTGGCCGCGACCTTCGCCGTGCACGCCCGCTTCGGCACCGGCACGGACGTGAACCTGGTCACCGAGGTGGTCACCGTGGCCACCGTCGCCCTGCTGGCCGTCGCCATCAACCGCGTCGTCCGCCTCGGCGACCGGCGCCTCGCCTCCGCCCGGGAGATCGCCGAGGCCGCCCAGCGGGCCGTGCTGCCCGAGCCCGACGCGCGGCTCGCGGGCTTCGACATCGCGGCCCGGTACGAGGCGGCGCAGGCGGACGCCTTCATCGGCGGCGACCTGTACGCGGTGCAGGACAGCCCGTACGGCGTCCGGCTGGTCGTCGGGGACGTGCGCGGCAAGGGGATCGGCGCGGTCGCCGCCGTCGCCGTGGTGATCGGGGCGTTCCGGGAGGCCGCCGAGCAGGAGGCCACGCTGGAGGCGGTCGCCGAACGGCTGGAGCGCGCGCTGGCCCGCGAGGGCACCCGGCGGGGCGGGATCGACGCCTTCGAGGGCTTCACCACCGCCGTCCTCGCCGAACTCCCGCACGGCGACGGCGTCGTCCGGATCGTCAACCGCGGCCATCCCCCGCCGCTGCTGCTGCACGACGACGGCACCCTGCGGATCCTGACCGCGCACGAACCCGCGCTGCCGCTAGGCATGAGCGATCTGGGCCTGTGGCCCGACCGCGCGACCGAGTCCGGTTTCCCGAGCGGTGCCACCCTGCTGCTCTACACCGACGGCCTGTCCGAGGCCCGCGACGCCCACGGCCGCTTCTACGACCCCTGGCGCCGGCTCGTCGGACGCCGCTTCCCCGACCCGCGCGCTCTGCTCGTCCGCCTGGCCGCGGAGGTGCGACGGCACTCCGGGGGCGGGATGACGGACGACATGGCGCTGCTGGCCGTACGACGACCCTGACCAGTATCACCGACGGTGATCGGACGGAAGCCCTCCGCATAACATCTGAGACACCATCAAAACCGTTGTGACTCCTGAGTGTCGGCCAACTCGCCCGATTTCCGCCTCTCCTGGCACGTTACGTCCGTCCGGGAAAAGGTTAATGATCAAGCCGAACGGCTTGGAATCTGACAGGTGGGTCTATTAACGTTCGATAACGCAGCGCGGTCGTCCCAGCCGTCACAAGAGGCGGCTCCGTGCGCACGCGCCGAATCCCGTAAGGGAACCGGGGAACCACCACCTTGGGGTGAATCACGCGGATGCCGCTGTGAACCGCACTGGTCCACATCTGGTTTACGCGCGTAGGAGACCTTCCTGCTCCGAACCCGTCAGCTAACCCGGTAGGCGGAGGAAGGAAAGGAGTACGCCCGCGTGGCGTCCAACCGGCCTGCCCCAGAAGCCCCGTTCGTGCCGGCTCAGCGCGAGATCGACACCTTCGGTTACGGCGAGTACCGCACCGAAGAGGGCCCCTGGGAGGAGTGGAATCCCACCGAGGACTCCATCCGTCCCGTGCGCGGCCGGCACCGCGTCGCCAAGCAGCGCGGCGGCGGACTCGCCCGCAGCTCCACCGTCCTCGGCGTCGGCGTCATAGCCGCTGTCGGCGCGGGCGGCATGGCCAGCGCCAACACCGGCAAGCCGCCGGTGTCCATCTCCATGCCCGACCTGCCCTCCGTCGGCTCCCTGTTCGGCGACGGCTCCTCCGACGCCCCCAAGGCCACCACGGCCTCGCTCAGCACCGTCGGCACGGCCTCCGCCGACAGCGACGAGAGCGACGCGGGCGAGGCCCTGCGCAACCGGATCATGGCCCAGGCCGAGCAGCAGCAGAGCAAGGCCGAGAGCAAGGCCACCGCGGCCGCCGTCGCCGCCGCCGAGAAGCAGACCGCCGACGCGGCCGCCAAGGCGGAGAAGGAAGCCGCCGCCAAGGCCGCCGACGCCAAGGAGCAGGCGGAGGCCGCCGCCAAGAAGCAGGCCGAGGCGGAGCGCCTGGCCGAACTGGCCAAGCAGTACCAGCTGCCGGTCGTCTCGTACACGATCACCGGTACCTTCGGTCAGCCCGGCTCGATGTGGTCCTCCGGCTACCACACCGGTCTCGACTTCGCCGCCCCGACGGGCACGCTGATCAAGGCCGTCCACGGTGGCACCATCACCGAGGCGGGCTGGGCCGGTGCCTACGGCTACCGCACGATCCTCACCCTGGACGACGGCACCGAGCTGTGGTTCTGCCACCAGTCCTCGATCAACGTCTCCGTCGGCCAGAAGGTCGGCACCGGCGACGTCATCGGCCGGATCGGCGCCACCGGCAACGTCACCGGCCCGCACCTCCACCTGGAGGTCCACCCGAACGGCCAGGCCACGGGCATCGACCCGATGGCGTGGCTGCACGGCAAGGGCCTCACCCCCTGACCGGCCGCTGAGCCGGCCCCGCCCGGCCCCCTCGTCCAGTTCCCCGGCAGCCCTGACGGCACCCCCCGACGTCAGGGCTGCCGGTCGTGTGTTCACACACCGTTCGCGGGAATCCCGGAATGGGCGGTGCGGGAGTGACCGTTGAAAAGAAGCATGACTGCTTCTCTGCGCAAACTCGGCTCCTCCGACCTCGAGGTCTTCCCGCTCGCCCTCGGCGGCAACGTCTTCGGCTGGACCGCCGACGAGGAGAGCTCCTTCGCCGTCCTCGACGCCTACACGGCCGCCGGCGGCAACTTCGTCGACACCGCCGACTCCTACTCGGCGTGGATCGAGGGCAACAAGGGCGGCGAGTCGGAGACGATCATCGGCAAGTGGGTCAAGGCCCGCGGCAACCGTTCGGACGTCGTCATCGCGACCAAGGTCAGCCAGCACCCGGAGTACCCGGGCCTCACCGCGGCCAACATCAAGGCCGCGGCGGACGCCTCCCTGCGCCGTCTGGACACCGACTACATCGACCTCTACTACACCCACTTCGACAAGCCCGAAGTGCCGGTGGAGGAGATCATCGGCGCGCTGGACGAGCTGGTGAAGGCGGGCAAGGTCCGGCAGATCGCCGCCTCCAACATCAGCCCCGAGCGGCTGCGGGCCTCCCTCGAGTTCTCCGACCGCGAGGGCCTCGCCCGGTACGTCGCCCTCCAGCCCCACTACAACCTGGTCTCCCGCGACACCTACGAGGGCCCGCTGCAGGACCTCGCCGCCCGTGAGGGCCTGGCGGCCGTCCCGTACTTCGCCCTCGCCTCGGGCTTCCTGACCGGCAAGTACCGGCCCGGTACGAAGGTCGACAGCGCCCGTGCCGGCTCGGCCGCCAAGCACCTCGAGTCCGAGCGCGGCCGGCAGGTCCTCACGGCCCTGGACGAGATCGCCACCGCCCACGAGGCCCCGGTGGCCGGGGTCGCCCTCGCGTGGCTCGCCGCCCAGCCGACGGTGGCGGCCCCGATCGCCTCGGCCCGCACGGTGGAGCAGCTCCCGGCGCTGCTGGGGGTGGCCGAGCTGCGGCTGACGGACGAGGAGCTGAGGAAGCTGACGGAGGCGTCGGCCTGACGCCTCCTTCCAGCGCTGCCGTGCGGGTCTACGACCGGTACGGGTTGTACAGGGGATACGGGTTGTACGCGGGATTCGGCACGGCCGGGTGGCCGTACGGCGCCCAGGACCCCGGTGCGGGGGCGGCAGCCCGGGCCGCGTACTCCAGCGCCGGCCGGGCGACGTCCTTCCGCTTCCACAGTTCGGCCAGCAGCTCCCGCTCCCGTACGGCGAAGTCGGCTCCGGCCCGTCCCCGCCGTCCCCGGTGCCGCAGGAACGCGAGCGAGGTGGCGTAGGCCTCGTACTGCGCCACCGCCCGGGCCGCGGGCCGCCCCCCGAAGTGCCGGCGGGCGTGGTCCCGGGCCGTCCGCCGCGCCCGCATCGACCCGAGGACGAACGGCTCCGTAGGGCCCAGCCACCCGGCGTACACATACGCGGGCAGCTCCTCCCGCACGGTCCGCAGCTCCCGCTGCCTGGTCCAGATCGCCAGCCAGGTCAGCAGCCCGAAGGCAGGGAGCATGAAGGCGCCGTAGACGGCGAAGAACCCGAGCTCGCCGAAGGTCGAGGAGCCGTTCCAGAAGGCGTGCATGCTCATCGCGAGCAGCAGCCCGCCGAACGGGACCAGGATGCGCCGGGCGTGCTGCCGTTCGGCCGAGAGCGCGGCGACGCCGAAGCCGATGCCGGTGAGCACGGTGAACAGGGGGTGCGCGAACGGGGACATCACGATGCGCACGAAGAAGGTGGCGGCGGTGACGGAGGCGATGCCGCGACCGCCGGTGAGCTGGTCGGTTCCGAAGGCCGTGCCGAGGTAGAGGATGTTCTCGGTGAAGGCGAACCCGGTGGCGGTGATCCCCGCTATCACGACACCGTCGACGATCCCGGTGAAGTCCCTTCTGCGGAAGAGGAACACCAGGAGCACGGCCGCGGCCTTGGCGGACTCCTCCACCACGGGCGCGATCACGGTCGCGCCGAGGGTGTCGGCACTGGCCGGGTCGGCGGTCGCCGTGGCGATCCACTTCGTCGCGAAGCTGTTGGCGACGATCGCGATCAGTGCGGCCGCGCAGGCGCCCCAGGCGAACGCGAAGACCAGATTCCGCCAGGGGCCCGGCTCCACCCGGTCAAGCCAGCGGAAGGCGGCTATGAGCCAGGGCACGGGCAGGACGGCCAGCCCCAGCCCGACCAGGAAACCCTCGGTGCCGGTCTGCCTGCGCACCATCGCGAGGATGACCAGTCCGGACAGCGCCAGGAGCGTGATCAGCGCCCCGTAGCGCACCCACCGGCGCTGCCACCAGTGCGGGTGCGCTCCGCTTCCGGGGCCGGGTGAGTAGGTCGGGTACGGAGGACTGGTGGCCACGGCATCGACCCTAACGGTGACCGGACGAAGGGACTGGTGCTGCTGACGGAGCTGTTGGTCCTGACGTGGTTATGGGTTCTGATGCGGTACGCGATGAAAGAGCAGATCGTTCACCACATGTCCCTTGTCCAGTCCCTGGCCCTCGAAACGGGTCAGTGGCCGGAACCCGGGACGCGGCGCGAAACCGCCGTCGGCCTGGGTGTTCTCGAAGTCCGGATGTGCGGTCAGCACCTCGAGCATCTGTTCGGCGTACGGTTCCCAGTCGGTCGCGCAGTGCACGACCGCCCCCGGCTTCAGCCGGGTCGCGGCCAGCGTCAGGAACTCGGGCTGGATCAACCGCCGCTTGTGGTGCCGCTTCTTGGGCCAGGGGTCCGGGAAGTACACGCGCAGCCCGTCGAGCGAGTCGGGCCGGAGCATCTCCCTCAGCAGGATGATGGCGTCCCCGTTGCCCACCCGGACGTTGGACAGCCCGTTCTGGTCGGCGAGGTTGAGCAGGTTGCCCTGCCCCGGCGTGTGCACGTCCACGGCGAGGATGTTCGTTCCGGGGTCCCCGGCCGCCATCCGCGCGGTGGCCTCGCCCATGCCGAACCCGATCTCGAGCACGACGGGGTTGCCGTTCCCGAACAGCTCGCCCGGATCGATGACGCACTGCCCGTCGATGTCCAGACCCCATGTGGGCCACAGCCGCTGCAGCGCATCGGCCTGCCCCGCCGTCACCCGGCTCCGCCGCGGCTGGAAACTCCGGATCCGCCGCTCGAAGTGCGAGCCGGCGGGATCGGCCTTGGGCCCGTCCGGGAACCGGGGCTCCCCCTTGGCCCGGCTGTGCCGCACGGACACACCGGGAACATGCGAGGACACCGACCCGGCAGAACCGGCTCGCGAGACTTCGGAGGCATTCAACGACTCAGACACAGTGAACCCGATTTTACGGCGAGAGCCCTTCCTTGCTTGACGGGTGCCCGCTCGGCCGACCGCTCTGGTGCCTTCTCGGCCTACCGAGCAACCCCGGACGGTGCCTTCTGGGCCGACCGAGACGGGTGGTGGGTGGGCGCAGGCCGGGAGCCCCCTGGTACGGCGCCCCGAGTGCGGGGTACGTCACAGTGAGCCGAGCCGAGCCGAGCCGAGCCGAGCCGCAGAGCGCACCGCACCTCACAGCGAGCCGAGCATGGACAGGGCCCGTCGCCCCACCTCCCTGCCGATCGGCAAGGAAGCGGTGGCCGCAGGAGACGGCGCGTTCAGCACATGCACGGTCCGAGCCCCCTCCCGAATCAGGAAGTCGTCCACCAGCGTCCCGTCCCGCAGCACCGCCTGCGCCCGCACCCCGGCAGGGGCCCGCACCAGATCCCCCTCCTCGGCCGCCGGCAGCAACCTGCGCACCGCCTGGAGGAAGGCCCCCTTGGACACCGACCGCCGCAGCTCCCCCGCCCCGTACCGCCAGTGCCGCCGGGCGATCACCCACGACCCCGGCCACGCCACCGTCCCGCCCAGCTCCCGGGGCCGTACGACCCCCCAGCCGTATCCCTCCCGGGCCAGCGCCGGCACCGCGTTGGGCCCGATGTGGACACCTCCGTCGATCCCGCGCGTCAGATGCACCCCGAGGAACGGGAACGCCGGATCCGGTACCGGATACACCAGCCCCCGCACCAGCTCGGGCCGCGCCAGCTCGTAGTACTCACCTCGGAACGGCACGATCCGCACCCCGGGCTCGTCCCCGGTCAGCCGCGCCACCTCGTCGCAGTACAGCCCCGCGCAGTTCACCAGCACCCGCCCGCGCACGACGTCCCCGCCCGCCGTCAGCACGGCCACGCCCCGCTCCGGCCGCCGGTCCACCCGTACGACCCGCGCCCCGTACCGGATCTCCGCCCCCGAGCCTTGCGCCAGCTGCCGGGCGACGCCCACGAAGTCGCACACACCGGTCGTACCGACGTGTATCGCGGCCAGTCCCCGCACCTCCGGCTCGTACTCACCGATCTGCGCGCCGCCCAGCTCCCGTACCGGGATCCCGTTCTCCCGCCCGCGCTGCACGAGCGCGTGCAGCCGCGGCAGCTCCTCCCGCTCGGTGGCGACGATCAGCTTTCCGGTGACGGCGTGCGCGATGCCGTACTCGGCGCAGAACTTCACCATCTCGGCGGCGCCCCGCACCGCGTACCGCGCCTTGAGCGAGCCCGGCCGGTAGTAGATCCCGCTGTGGATCACCCCGCTGTTGCGCCCGGTCTGGTGCCGGGCCGGCCCTGGCTCCTTCTCCAGCACCGTCACCCGCGTACCCGGCGCGGCCCGCGTGATCGCATACGCCGTCGACAGCCCGACGATGCCGCCCCCGATCACCAGCACGTCGCAGTCGTACGCACCGTCCCGCACCTGCACCACCTCCCACCTCGATAGTGCACTGCGCCACTGACAGCGCCTTCAAACGCCGCGCCCTACGCCGGGGCCATCAACAGGGGCCGCGCCCGCTCCCGCAGCTCCACCACCCGCGGTTCGTCGCCGTAGGGCTCCAGCCGGTGCAGAAGATCCTTCACGTACTCGGTCGTCCGGGCGGAGGAGATCCGCCCGGCCACCTCCACGGCCCGCACCCCCTGCTCGCAGGCGGCGTCCAGATTCCCCGACTCCAGCTCGGCGACGGCCGAGACGACCAACCGCAGCCCGTGCGACCGCACGAACTCCTCCGTCGGCTTGGACAGGGCCTGCTCGGTGAACCTGCGCACCTGCCGTGGCGCCTTCAGATCCCGGTAGCACTCCGCCGCATCAGCGGCAAAACGGTCGTATCCATAGAAACCAAGCCAAGAAGGATCGTTGTCGCCCTCCCGTGACCGCTCGAGCCATCCCTCGGCGGCCTTCAGGGCCGCTCCCGCCGCCTGCGCGTCTCCCGCGCGCGCGTGTGCCCGCGCCTCGACCAGCCGGAAGAAGCTCATGGTCCGCGAGGTCGCCAGCCCGCGGTTGCGCTCCAGCGCGGCCTGCGCCAGATCGACGCCCTCGTCGCCGAAGCCCCGGTACGTCGCCTGCAGTGACATGGTGGCCAGGACATAGCCGCCGAGCGGTACGTCGGCCGCCGCGCGCGCGAGCCGCAGCGCCTGGATGTAGTACCGCTGTGCCGCCTCCTGCTGGCCGGTGTCGAAGGCCATCCAGCCCGCCAGCCTGGTGAGTTCGGCAGAGGCCCCGAACAGCGCCCGGCCGACCTCGTCGGAGTACGAGCCGAGCAGCAGCGGCGCCGCCTCCACCCTTAAGCACTCGGGCACCATGGACGAACGCCAGTCGCCGCCTCCGTATTTGGAGTCCCAGCGCCTGGCGTCCTCGGCGGCCTCCCGCAGCTTCTGCACATCGCTGTGGCCGACTTTGATCGGTGCGCCGGAGCCCTCGGCAGGGTTCGCCTCCCGCGCGACCGAGCTGTCGGCGGGGGTTATCAGCCAACGTGAGGCAGGCGTTGCGTATGCGCTCACTGCGAACGACCCCGCGAGCGACTGCCAGATGCCGCCGGCGCCGGCCCGGCGCCCGGCCAGGTCGAGCCGGTACAGCTCGGTGGCCGACCGCACCGCCTGTCCCACGTCTCTGGGGAAGGCGAGGCCCACCTCGGGTGCGGGATCCGCGTCCGCCAGGCCGATCTCGTGGAGCGGGACCGGGCGGCCGAGCTTCTGGCCGATGGCGGCCGCGATGAGGTGCGGCGCCGCTCCCTGCGGCACCATCCCCTTCGACACCCAGCGCGCCACCGAGGTCTTGTCGTAGCGAAGAGTCAACCCGCGTTGAGCGCCAAGGTCGTTGACGCGTCGCGCGAGTCCTGCGTTGCTGATTCCCGCGAGGGCGAGAACGGCGCCGAGTTTTTCGTTCGGCCCGCGTTGCTCCCTGGACATGCGCCACCCCTCGACACAGACGGCTGCCGCGCTGGCATAACCGTGCGGCATTCGTAAACCCAGCGTAGTTCGCCGCATCCCAAGCGTTAAGGGGCATTGTTCCGGATGGCGGGATTGTGGTCCGTACGGGAGTACGGCCCTGTACGCACCGTGCACACGCTGTCGCGGCGTGCCCCCGCTCGTGTGGCCGTGCGCCCGTGCGTGCGCTCTTCTCCGGCCACCGGGGGAGCGGTTCCATGGCTCTTGCGTGGGTCGGCCCGCTGTACTGGATCCAGTGGGCTGGGGGACACCGTCACCTTCATCCCCGCGGGTGGCGGACCGGTCCGGGAGGCGATGCCCGCCTCCCGGACTGTGCGCGTTCCCGTCCCGCCGCGCGCTCCCCAGGCCTGTACGGAGCGTGCTCAAATCCGATGGGCCGCTGTGGGATTGGCTGAAAATCGCCCCCGGCCCGCGCGGGCGATTCCTGCTCCCACCACGGAACTTGAGGGCGTGAAGGGCGCTTTCAGGGCGCGTATCGGGGGCGCATTCGCGTCGCACTCGCCTGGAGCCCTCCCGCCACCCGCCTTGACCCGTACGGGCTTTCACCCGGCCGCCGCACGGCGCCCCTCCCGTGCCCCGCGTCGGCCCGTCCGTGATTTTCCCTCGATCGAAGGCGGTGCCACCGCCCCTCCGCGGCGCGTTCTTCATGGCAGCATGGGGAGCCGGTTCGTGCGGTGCACTGGTTGTCCACAGCCTGTGGAGGCGTCGATGCGGTGGTTGGTGGGTTGGAGCAGCACCGCCGCGGGCGCCGCCGGGATCGGTTCCGCGGGCGCGACCGGATACGACGGCGAGACCTTGCACCCGGTCGGCTCCCAGCTCCTGTGGGGCGACCCCGATCCCCTGTGGGCCGTGGGCGACTGGCGTCCGGACGAGGTGCGTGTGGTGAAGGCCGACGCACAGAACCGCATCGCCGTCCTCGGCACCTGCGGCGTCGGCGACGAGGAGCTCCGGCGCAGTCTGTTCACCGCGCGCGGGGGCGCACTGCGCCATCTGACCACCTGGCCCGGCAGCTACACGGCCGTCGTCCAGGTGGGCCGCCGGGTCACCGTCTGCGGCGATCTCGCGGGCGCCCGCCCGGTGTTCTACACCCCCTGGGCAGGCGGTACGGCCTACGCCACGGCCGCGCTGCCGCTCGCCGACCTCATCGAGGCCAACCTCGACTTCGGTCATCTGGCGGCCCTGCTCGCCGCCCCCGACGTACCGGCCGCACTGCGCGACACCACCCCGTACGACGGGGTACGGCGCATTCCGCCGGGGCACGCACTCGTCCTGCGCGCGGGCGCGCGTGAGATCGCCGGGTACGAGCCGGTCGCCTCCCTCGCGGTGGCCGCGCCCCCGGCCGACCCGGACCGCGCGGTGGACGCCGTACGGGACGCGCTCGTCGAGGCGGTACGCGCGCGGCTGTCGGCGCCGCGGCACGTGCCCGACCTCGACCCCGGTCCGGTGCCGGGCATGGGGCCCGCCGAGCGGCGGGCCGCGCGCGGGATGCCGGTGCCGGGCATCGGCGCCGACCTGTCCGGCGGACCGGCCTCCGGCACGCTGGCGCTGCTCGCCGCCGGGCTGCCCGGCAGACCGGGCACGCTGCTCGGCCACGGCACGGGCGCGGGCGAGCGACTGCTCGCCGTCACCTTCAACGACCTGGCCGTCGGCGGCCACGAGGCCGAACTGGAGCGCGCGGGAACCCTCGCGGCCAACCCGCGCCTGCACCACGTGGTGGTCACCGGCGGCGAGGAGACCCTGCCCTACGCCGACCTCGACGGCCCCCTCACCGACGAGCCCGGCCCCTCGCTGGTCACGGCGGCCCGCCACCGGGCCCGCCTCGCCGCCGGCAGCGCCGACCACTTCACCGGCCACGGCGCCCGCCAGGTCCTCGACGCCCACCCCGCCCGCCTCGCCGACCTCCTCATGGACCGCAAACGGCGCCACCTGGTCCGGCCGGTCGCGGCGCTCGCCCGGGCCGACGGCTCGGTGATGGTCCCCGCGCGCGTGTACGGCGCGGCCCGGCGGCTGGCCCGCACCCCGTACCGGTCCGGCCTGGAACTGCTCGCCGAGCGGCTGATCCGGCACCGCTTCGACGAGCCGGGGGGTGCGGTCGGTGCGTCCCTCGCCGCGCTGGCCTGGGCGAGACCCGGGCCGGCGGCGCGCTGGCTGACAGGGGAGGCACTGGCTGAAGTATCGGTTCTGCTGCAGGCCGGGGCGGACCGCTCCTCCGTGGGCTCCGCGCAGCGGCCCGGCGAGTTCCGCGCGCGTGCCGTGCTCGCCCGCCACGCGGCCGACCTGCGCGTCCTGGAGCAGGCCGCGGAGATCCGCTCCCAGCGGCTGCACGCGCCCTTCCTCGACAACCAGGTCGTCCGTGCCTGCCGCGCCCTTCCCGAATCCCTGCGCGTCCAGCCCGGAGCCCGCTCCGCCGTCCTGCGTACGGTCCTGGAGGGCGCCGGCGTCACCAACCTCCCGCCCGGCTGGGGCGCACCCTCCCACGCCTCCTCCGCGGCGGCCACGCGCGCGGGGCTGCGGCTGGCCGCGGACTCCCTGGTGGACCTGTTCTCCACACCTCTCCTGGCCGAGGCCGGCCTGGTGGAGGCCCGAGTGGTCCGCAAGGCCGTACGCGCCGCCGCGGCCGGCGAAACCCTCCCCCTGGACGGCCTCGCCGACCTGATCTCCCTCGAGCTCTGGCTCCGCCGTCTCCTCTCCCGTCGAGGCACCTGCTGGACAGGCACCCCCGCACGCGCACGCGCGGTCCCCTCCGGAATCCAACCCAGAAGAGACGCCCTGGCCTCGGGAGCCTGAACAGGACAGGGCCGGCCGCCCGGACGTAGCTGCGGGCAGTCGTGCCTCCCCCCAGTGCCTTCAAGAGCTGGGGGCCCCGGGCGGCACGGGTGGGCGCAGCGGCACCCCGTCAGCGCGGGCAGGCGACCCCACCTGCGGCCCACCCCGCCCCCGGCCCACCGCGGCTCCGGACGCCGATCAGCTCCGGTTACGGCCTGCAGCCGACCCGCACCCGGAAACTCCCGGAGCCGAAACACCGTGGCCCAACCCCCGGCCCCCCGCAACAATGACCCGGTGCGGTACAGAATCCTGGGGGTAACCCAAGCGACGGACGATCAGGGCACCCCCCTACCCCTGGGCGGCCAACGCCTCCGCACCCTCCTCACCGCCCTCGCCCTCCGCCCCGGCCGCACCACCACCCCCGAGACCCTGATCGACGAGGTCTGGGCGGACACCCCGCCCCAGGACGCCCCCGCCGCCCTCCAGGCCCTCGTCGCCCGCCTCCGCCGCACCCTCGGCAGACACACCGTCGTCTCCACCCAGGGCGGCTACCGCCTGGAAGCGACCGAGGACGACGTGGACCTGTACGTCTTCGAACGCCTCACCCACGCGGGCACCAGGGCCCTCACCGGAGGCGAACCCGCCACCGCCCACCGCACCCTCACCGAAGCCCTCGCCCTCTGGCACGGCCCCGCCCTGGCCGACCTCCCCGACCGCACCGCGGCCGCCCGCCCGGAAGCCCTGCGCCTGGAGGCGACCCGTGCCCGTGCCACCGCGGCCCTCGACCTCGGCCGCGCCCGGGACGTCGTACCGGAACTGACGGAGCTGACCACCGCCCACCCGTACGACGAATCCCTGCACGCCCTCCTCATCCGCGCCCTGCGCGACACCGGCCGCCCCGCCGACGCCCTCGCCGCGTACGAGTCCGCCCGGCGCACCCTCGCCGACACCTTCGGCACCGACCCCGGCCCGGAACTCCGGGCGCTGCACGCGTCGTTGTTGTCGCAGGAGCCGCCCGCGGCCGCCCCCGGCCCGGCCCGGCCACCGGAGCGGACGGGCAACCTCCGTCCCCGTCTGACCTCCTTCGTCGGCCGGGAACCGGAACTCGAGGCCATTCGTTCCGACTTGCACAGGGCCCGTCTGGTCACCCTCACCGGACCGGGCGGCTCGGGAAAGACCCGCCTCGCCGAGGAGGCCGCCGCAGGGCTGCCCCAGGCATGGCTGGTCGAGCTGGCCCCGCTCGACCGGCCGGAGGCGGTGCCCGGCGCGGTGGTCAGCGCGCTCGGTCTGCGCGAGACCGTGCTCCTGACCAACGACCTGGCGATGCCGCAGGCCGACCCCACGGCCCTGCTGATCGAGTACTGCGCCTCGCGCAGCCGACTCCTGATCCTTGACAACTGCGAGCACGTCATCGGCGCGGCAGCCACCCTCGCCGAGACCCTCCTCACCCACTGCCCGGGGCTCACGGTCCTCGCCACCAGCCGTGAACCCCTGGGCGTCCCCGGTGAGTCGGTGCGCCCGGTCGAACCCCTCGTCCCCGAGCAGGCGCACCGCCTCTTCGCCGAGCGCGCGCGGGCCGTCCGTCCCGACGCCGACGCGGTGCTCCGCGACACCGAGGCCGTGGCGGAGATCTGCCGCCGCCTGGACGGGCTGCCGCTCGCCATCGAACTGGCCGCGGCCCGGCTCAGGCTGCTGACTCCGCGGCAGATCGCCGATCGCCTGGACGACCGCTTCCGCCTGCTCGCCTCCGGAAGCCGCACGGTCCTGCCCCGCCAGCAGACCCTGCGCGCGGTGGTCGACTGGTCCTGGGAGCTGCTGGACGAGCGGGAGCGGACGGTACTGCGCGAGGTGTCGGTGTTCGCCGGCGGCTGGGACCTCGCGGCGGCCGAGGCCGTGTGCACCGGCCCGGCGGCGGACCTGATCGGCGCCCTCGTGGACAAGTCCCTCGTCGTGGCCGCCCCGGACGGCCCGGGCGGCTCCGCTCAGGGCGCCGGGATGCGGTACCGCATGCTGGAGACCATCCACGAGTACGCCACCGAGCGCGCGGCCGAGCTCCCCGACCTGCGCGCGGCGGCCGAGCGGCGGCATCGCGCATGGGTGCGCACCCTGGTCGAGGAGGCCGAGCCCCGGCTGCGATCGGCTGCCCAACTGCCCTGCATCGAGCGTCTGGAGAGCGAACTCGACAACATCCGGGCGGGCCTGGACCGCGCGGTGCGCGCCGGCGACGAGGCCGAGGCCGGTGCGATCGTCCTGGCCATCGGCTGGTTCTGGTGGCTGCGCAACTACCGCCAGGAGGCGGTGGAGTGGGTCCGGCTGGTGCTGCGCCTGGGCGTCGCCCGGGACGCCCTGCCCGAGGGCGCGGGGCGGCTCGACCTCCTCCGGTTCATGGAGTCGGCGGACCCCATCGGCGCCTTTCTCGACGGCCCCGACGGCGAGGCGGGCCACCCGCTGCGGGAGCTGCGCATGGACCTGCGGATGCTCGACCTTTTCCTGACCTCCGAGTTGAGTGCGGAGAACCTCGCGGCCGACGAGCGGGCTCCGCAGTACCTCGCGCGCGTACGGGCCGCCTACGAGCGCGGTGGCCCACACGCCGCCCGCCTCCCCGGCCTCGTCTGGCCATTGACCGCCTACTACCTGGGCGGCCCGGCTGACGCGGGCCCCGACATGGCTGCGGCGGTCGCCAACTGCCGTGAATACGGCGGAGACTGGGAGATCGGCGTCACCCTGATGTACCGCACGCACATGGTCGTCGACTCGCCCGGCAACCTGCGGGGCGTGGACGAGGACCTGGCGGAGCTGCGCACGCTCAGCCGGCGCGTCGGGGACCGCTGGATGCGGGCGCAGGTGTGCAGCGCGGCCGGTGAGGCGGCCATGGCGCGCGGCAGGTTCGACGAGGCACGCGGCGAGTACGAGGAGGCACTGCGGCTCGCCTACGAGGTGGGCGCCTACGCCGAGTCGCCGTTCCTGATGGCCCGGCTGGCCGACATCGCCTACCGCTCCGGCGACCGCGCGGGCGCCCTCGCCGCCCTGGACGGGGCCGGCGCGGCCGCCGAGCGGTACGGGGTGGTCGAGTCCGCGGCGTTCGTCCTGCTCATGCGGGCCCACATCGCCGAGAGCGACGGAGATCTCGTCCTGGCGCGGGAGCTGTACGAGTCGACCCACGCGGCCTCGGCGGGCGGCACGCCGCCACCGCAGTTCATGGCGGGCCTGCGCGCGGTCGAGGCCCTGATCACGGCGGGCGAGTCCGGTCCCGGAGCCGCTCTGCCGATCGTGGCCGACGCGCTGCGCGAGGCACGGCAGTGCGCCGAGACGATCACGGCGGCTCTGGTGGACATCGGGGCCGGGCTCCTGGCCCGGCTGGGCGACCTGCCCGGCGCGGTACGGCTGCTCGCGGCCGCCGACCACTGGCGCGCCGGTCACCCACGCCCCGAGCCGGAGCGCAGCCGGGCCGCACGCGTCGACGCGGAAGCCCGCGAAACGCTGCCCCCGGAGCGTTACGCGGCCGAGCGGGCCCGTGGCGCGGGCCTCGCCGCGGAGGACGTCGTACGGGAGCTGGAGGCGATGGCGGCCGCCCCGGGGCGCTGACGCCCGCTACCGGCAGGTGAACCTGGAGTCGGCCCAGTCCGCCGGCGCCGCCTGGTCGAAGACCTTGCTGTGCGGCGACACGACGAGCCGTACCGTGCTGCGGCCGGTCAGATCGACATGGACGGGCACGGCCGCGTCCCGGCCCTTGACCGTCCCGGACTGCCACACCCGGACCCCGTCGGCGTAGACGGAGAAGGAGACCTTGCCGAGCCCGAGAGCGAGGTCGTCCACGCCGGCCAGGGCGTCGAAGGCGGTGCACTGGCGGTTGAGGTCGACGGTGACGGAGGACCGGCCGTGCACGGTGACACCGCGCGCGTACCTCTTGCCGCCGATCGACATCCCGTACCGCTGCCACACCCAGCTGCTCTCACGCAGCCGCATCTCCGGCGCGGTGCCGTCGCCGTCGACGTCGTACCGCAGGTCGCTCCACTCGTAGACGACGGGAGCCGGCCGGGGAGTGGGGGTGGATGTGGGCGTCGGGGTCGGCTCGGGCCCCGGCTTCGTCGTGGGCGCGGTCGTGGGCTCCGGGGTCGGGGTCGGCTTCGGGGTGGGCTCGGGCGCGGCCGCCGAAGTGCGGGTCGGCGTCGGGGCCGGCTTGGGGACGAGCGCGACCGGCTCGGGCGCGGGTTTCCTGCTCGTGGGTGTGGGTGTGGGTGTGGGAGTGGGAGTCGGTGCGGGCGGCTGCTGGACTGCGGGCGTGGAGGGCGCCGGCTCGGCCACCTCCTTGGCCGGGTGGTCGTGCACCAGCGCCAGGGCCACCGCGGCGGCGGCCACCGCGACCACACCGGCCGCGATCCCCGCCTTCACCGGCGCCCCGAGCCCCTCCGCGGCCGGCGCGCCGCCGCCGGCCCCCGAACCACCGGAGGACCCGCCGGCCGCGGTGGCACCCGCCGCACCCACCCCGGCACCACCGGCGATGATCCCGAGCGCCTTCCCGTACCCCGCTGCCCCGAACCAGCCGATGACGGCGACCGGAACGACCCCCGGGATACCGCCGGCGACCTCCTCGATCTGCGCGGCCGCCAGCCGGCATCTGGCGCACTCGTCCAGGTGCTTGCGCAGGCCCCGTTCGGCGCGGATGCGCAGCTTGCGGCGGGCGTAGCCGCCGAGCTGGTCGGCGTAACGGGCGCACTCCTCGTCACCGGCGAGGGAGGCGCTGACGTGAGCCTGCAGATAGGCCTGCTTCAGCCCCTCGCGGGCGCGGCTCGCCAGCACCCGGGTGCCGTTGGCGTCCAGCCCGAACAGGACGGCCACCTCGCTCGGCGACTCGTCCTCCACCTCGGTGTGCCACAGCACGGCCTGCCAGCGCTCGGGCAGCGAGCGAAAGGCCCGCATGGCCATGGACTGCTCGGCCTCGTGCAGGGCGCGCACCTCGGCGCCCGCGTCAAGACCGTCGTCGGCGGACGCCTCGGGCGTGCGCGAGACCTGCTGGGCGAACACGGCGAAGTCGTCCACGAGCTGCTCGCGCCGCGCCGACTTCGTCCAGTGCGTGGCGACGCGCCGCACGGACGTCAGCAGATAGGCGCGCACGGCGTGTTCGGGTCCCGACCCGCCGCGCACCGCCTGCAGCATGCGGGCGAAGACCTCGGCGGTGAGGTCGTCCGCGGTGTGGCCGTCACGGCAGCAGGTACGGGCGTACCGGCGCACCGCATCCGCGTGCCGCCGGTACAACTCCTCGTAGGCCGAGTCGTCACCGGCACGCATCCGCTCGATCAACGCGCCGTCGGCGGGAGGTGTCTGCCGCGGCGGCAACCCACCGCCCTCACGCTGAGCGGGCACACTCGCGTCACCGTGTGCCCCGGCCCGCCCGCCCTGACTCGGCACCTGCGGAGAGGTCAGCTCACCGGTCTGCGGGTCACCGTCACCGCGCGACCCGTCCCACCCGTCAACGCCCATCGCGCAAAGCCCCCGACCCCCGGCCCAGCCCAACCCGTAACGGGCTCAGCGTCCCACAACACCTCCCCCTCGGGCCCCACCCGCACAACCCATCCACTCATCCGAGCGCACTTGCCACCAACGCCCCCGAACACCACCCGCACGAGCAACCGTTCGTACACGGCAAGCCGCACCCCCGGAGGGAACCCGCGCGCTCCCGGAGGGAACCCGCACCCGCCGATGTCGCTTGCGCCCCAGGGGCGCCACCCGCACCCGGTCGAGACAGCCGTACCGGTGGTGCGGGTGGGCAACGAAAATCCCCTCGCAGGCGAAGCCGAGGCGTATCGGGTGCTACGCCGGCCGGGACCGAAGTCCCTCCAGCAGGATGTCCAGCAGCCGGGTCGAAGCCGCAGCCTGCTGCGCCGGGTCCGGCAGCGAGGGCGCCGCCGTGGCGATCACGAGCAGCACGTCCGCCACGGACACGTCCGCCCGCAGCTCCCCGGCCTCCCGAGCCCGGTCCACCAACTGCCCGACGACCTCGAGCAGCGCACCGGCCCCACCGTCGTCCACTGACGACTCCGACACGAGCCGCAGCTCACCCGAACCAGAGGCCGAACCGGGAACCGCTCCGAGCTGCGACCTCTGTTGGGGCACCCGCGCCTCCTCGGTACCCCCGCCCGCCCCGGCGGAGCCCTCCTCGGCGACCCCCACCCGCAGCACCTGCGGGGGCAGCAACCGCCCCGCACCCGAGGCCACGGACGTCCGCAGGAAGCGGGACAGCGCCGACCACGGCTCGTCCTCCTGCCCGAGCGCGGCCCGCGCCTGCTCGGTCAGCCGCGCGGTCTCCTCCTCGGCTATCCGCCGGACCAGCACGTCCTTGCTGGGGAAGCGCCGGTACACCGTGCCCACACCGACCCGCGCCCGCCGTGCCACGTCCTCCATCGGCGCGCCGTACCCCAGCTCGCCGAACACCTCACGCGCCGCACGCAGCACGTGCTCCAGATTGCGCTGTGCGTCCACCCGCAGCGGCGCGGTGCGCGCGGCGTCCGCACGCCCGTTTCCCGCCGCCGCGGTCATCGCCGCGCCGCCCGTCGCGAGCGCGGCTGCCGATGCCCAATGAGTGTCCTGAACATGCATGTGTTTCCCCCGGTTAATGACGTCTCCCCCCGGAGACTCTCCCCGCCACTGAAGCCGGAGTGCGCGGAACTGGCGTCGGTCACGAGCGGTTCCGCCCGTAGCGGACCCGTTCGACCACATTCCCTACACCCCGTCGACACACGAACATAGTTGAGAGGAAGTCAATTCAGAAGGGGCAGGTTCCGCACAGTGCGCCCCCCGATCGGAGTACGGATCATTTATGTCCGTATCCCACACCTTCGCACCCTCTCACCCGCCCGTGCTGACCTGCCCGCTTTCGCCCCGCCCCGAGGGCGCGCCCGGCACCGCGCACACCAGCTCGCCGGTCACACAAATTGCCGGGGCTGTGGACAAACATCAGCGCCGGGTGCGTCATGGGATGGTGAAGGAACGTGCGCGCATTCTGGTTGTCGGCGGCGGCTACGTCGGGATGTACACGGCCCTGCGCCTGCAGCGGAGGTTGAAGCAGGAGCTCAGGCGGGGCGAGGTCGACATCACTGTCGTCACTCCCGACCCCTACATGACGTACCAGCCGTTCCTTCCCGAGGCGGCCGCCGGTTCCATCTCCCCTCGTCATGTCGTCGTACCGCTGCGCCGCGTCCTGGACCGGTGCCACGTGGTCATCGGCGAGGTCACCTCCATCGACCACGGCGTACGCACCGCCGCCGTCAGCACACTCGCCACCGCCGAGGAGGGCAGGACCTCCGAGCTCCTCGGCTACGACGAACTCGTCCTCGCCCCCGGCTCGGTCGCCCGCACGCTGCCCATCCCCGGTCTCGCCGAGTACGGCATCGGCTTCAAGACCGTCGAAGAGGCCATCGGACTGCGCAACCACGTCATCGAGCAGATGGACATCGCCTCCTCCACCCGCGACCCCGCGATCCGCGACGCCGCCCTCACCTTCGTCTTCGTCGGCGGCGGCTACGCCGGAGTCGAGGCGCTCGGTGAACTGGAGGACATGGCCCGCTACACAGCGCGCTACTACCACAACCTTCGCCCCGAGGACATGAAGTGGATCCTCGTGGAGGCCACCGGCCGCATCCTCCCGGAGGTCGGCGAGGAGATGGGCGGCTACACCGTCACCCAGCTGCGCCGCCGCAACATCCAGGTCCTGCTGGACACCCGCCTGGACTCCTGCGCCGGCCGCGTCGCCGTCCTCAGCGACGGCCAGCGCTTCCCGACCCGTACGGTCGTGTGGACCGCCGGCGTCAAACCGCACCCGCTGCTCGCCGCCACCGACCTGCCGCTCACCGAACGCGGCCGCCTGAAGTGCACCGCCGAACTCACTGTCGACGGCGTGGAGCACGCGTGGGCCGCAGGCGACGCCGCCGCCGTCCCCGACGTCACCGCCGCCGAGCCCGGCACCCACACCGCCCCCAACGCCCAGCACGCGGTCCGCCAGGCCAAGGTCCTCGGCGACAACATCGTCCACGCGCTGCGCGGCGAACCCCTGGAGACGTACGCGCACAAGTACGTCGGCTCCGTCGCCTCCCTCGGCCTGCACAAGGGCGTCGCCCAGGTCTACGGACGCAGGCTGAAGGGCTACCCTGCCTGGTTCATGCACCGCGTCTACCACCTCAGCAGGGTGCCCACCTTCAACCGAAAGGCCCGCGTCCTGGCGGAATGGACCCTCGCAGGCCTCTTCAAACGAGAGATCGTCTCGCTCGGTTCACTCGAACATCCCCGAGCGGAGTTCGAACTCGCGGCCGGTGGAAAGCCTCCTCACAGCCCCTCGGACGACCCGAAGGGGTCGTCCTGACCGGACCCAGGAACTCCACGGCCCGCCCCGGCGTCTGACGGATATCGCCGCGGACGGCCACCTGCCAGACTGCCCCACGTCCTCGGACGGGCACCTGCCCGCCCACAGCACCCACGAGGCTTTCCCCACTGTGAACTTCACGCGCTGGAGCGCCCGGCTCCCCGGAACGCAGCGCCGCGCCGCAGCGCGGACCGAAACCGCGGTCTCCATCGACCGGCGGGGGGAAGGCTCCGTGCCCGCGGCCCGCGCCGAACAGCCCCCCGACGGGCCGGCCGTCGTGCCCGCCGTCGACGAACTGCCCGCGCGCGACGTCCTCGACCGCGTTCCCGCCCTCGTCGCCCTCGTCCACGGCCCCGACCACCGCATCGCCTACGTCAACGGCGCGTACGCGTCGGCCTTCGGCGTACGCCCCCTGGGCGCACCGGCCCGCGAAGCGCTCCCGGAACTCGCCGAACTCGGCCTGCTCCCGCTCCTCGACCAGGTGCTGCGCAGCGGCAAGCCCCGCACCCTGAAGTCCCGCAAGGCCGTCGACGGCCGCTCCTACACCTTCACCTGCACCCCGGTCGCCGACCACGACGGCGACGGCGCCGACGGCGCCGTTCTCGTGTTCGCCACCGATGTAACCGACCACGCCGAGGCCGCCGAACGCCTGCGCGCCAGCGAGCGCCGCCAGCGCGAGACCGCCGTCACCCTCCAGCGCTCCCTGCTCCCGCAGGAACTGGAGCAGCCCGACGACCTGCGCATCGCCGCGACCTACCAGCCCGGCGGCACGGAGGCCGCGGTCGGCGGCGACTGGTACGACGTGATCACCCTGGGCGGCGGCCGCACGGCGCTCGTCATCGGCGACGTCATGGGCAGAGGCGTCCGCGCGGCAGCCGTCATGGGCCAGCTCCGCACGGCCGTGCGCGCCTACGCACGTCTCGACCTGCCACCGCACGAGGTCCTGCAACTCCTCGACGGCCTCGCCACCGAGATCGACGCCAACCAGATCGCCACCTGCGTGTACGCCATCCACGACCCGAACGAGGGCCGCCTGGTGTACGCCTCCGCCGGCCACCTGCCCATCCTGGTCCGCGACGGGAACGGCACGGTGCTGCGCGCCGACGAACCCACCGGACCGCCGCTCGGCACCGGCGGCTGGATGCACGCCTCGGGCTCGATCCCGCTCGGCCCCGGTTCCACGGCCGTCCTCTACACGGACGGCCTGGTCGAGCGCCGCGACGAGGACCTGGACGAGGGAATCGCCTCCCTGGAGCGCGCCCTGTCCGGCGCGACCGGCACCCCCCAGGTCGTCTGCGACCGTCTGGTCCGCTCGGCAGGCGTCACCGCCGACCACGACGACGACGTCGCCGTCCTGGTCCTCCAGCATCCGGCTCGTACGGGCCCCGAGGGCGACCTCTTCCGCAACGCGGCGCTGGAACTCCTCGGCGGAGTGGAAGCGGCGCCACGGGCTCGTGCCTTCGCCTCCGGCGTGCTCACCAGTTGGCGCTTCCCCGCCGAGCTGCACGACCTGGGCGTCCTGGCGACCAGCGAGTTGGTCGCCAACAGCCTCCAGCACGGAACCCCCCCGATGCGGCTACGGCTCCGCCGCACGGACCGCCGCCTGATCATCGAGGTCACGGACGGAGACGATCACCTCCCGCGCCGCCGTCGCGCGGAACCGGGCGACGAGTCGGGGAGGGGCATCGCCATCGTGGCCACCATCGCCTCCAACTGGGGATCACGCAGAACCCCGGGCGGCGGCAAAGCGGTGTGGTGCGAGTTCCTCCTGCCGAAGGCGTAGCGGAGCGCCGTCGGGCTGCGGGCTGGTACGGCTACGCGGTGACGGTCTCCGCGGGTGCACCACCCCGGGCCACCACCCGGCTCTTCGCGCCGGCCCACGGCTGATCATGGGCGACGGACAGCCTCCGCCCCAGCCGCAGCGCCAGCACGGTGATCCCCAGCGAGAACAGCAGGAAGGTCACGACGTACGGCCCGTGCAGCGAGGCGGCCAGGGGCCCGCCCACCGCAGGCCCGACGGCCAACGCCAGCTGCTTGACCAGAGCGAACGCCGAGTTGTACTGCCCGGCCATCCCCTCGGGAGCGAGATCGGCCACCAGCGGAGCCACCGTCGGCGACAGCATCGCCTCACCCAGCCCGAACAGCGCGTACGTCGACACGAACGCGGCGGTCGCCATCTCCTGACTGCCGTGCCCCAGCCCCGCGTACCCGGCGGCCACCCAGGCCACGGCCCAGATCAGACCCACACCGGCGATCACCCGGGACCGCCGACGCCGCTCCACGAACTTCAGGACGGCGAACTGGGCGACGACGATCATCATCGTGTTCGCCGCCAGCGCCGTACCGAGCGCGGAGGTGGATATTCCCGCGGCCTCCACGCCGTACGCGCTCAGACCCGACTCGAACTGCCCGTAGCAGGCGAAGAACAGCACGAAGCCCAGCACACACAGCTGCACCATCGCCCGGTTCCCGAGCAGCTGCTTCCAGCTGCCCTTGGCCGAGGCGGCCGGCGCGTCCGCGATCCGCGGGGAGTGCGGCATCCGCACCGTCGCCATCACCACGACCAGCAGCAGGAACACCGCCGCCTCGATCGCGAACAGCAGCGTGAAGGAGGAGGCCCGGGTGGTGTCGACCAGGTGACCACCTATGAGGCCACCGACACCGAGCCCCAGGTTCTGCAGAAAGAACTGCATCGCGAACGCCCGCGACCGCGTGTCCGCCGTCGAGCAGTCCACGATCATGGTCGCCAGCGCAGGCTGCATCACCGCCTGCCCGGCACCGAGCGCCGCGGCCGCCGACAGTACGGCGGCGGCGTTGCCCGCCAGCCCGAGGCTCAGCGCACCCAGCGCGGCGGTGACCAGGGCGGCGAGCAGGACCGGCAGCGGGCCGCGCCGCACGATCGCCCTGCCGGCGAACGGCAGCACGATCAGCGCGGCCACGGCGAAGACGGCGAGCACGAGTCCCGCCGTCATGGCTCCCAGCCCCCGCACCTGCGCCACATAGACGTACAGGTACGGGACCGTGAAACCGAGCCCGAACGCGCTGAGTGCGTTGCCCACGTGGATCCGGCGCATCGCTGCGCCCATCGCCCTGGTCACGTTCACCTCTCTCACTAGTTAGGAGTGAAGACTTCAAAGCTAAAGTTCGAAGCTAAAGAGTACACACCCAAGGACTTCAAGGCAAAGCAACAGCGTGCGATACTGCGGCCATGGCCGAGACCCCCGGCGTCACGGAGCCGACGCTCGAAGAACAGCTCGCCGCCTATCAGCGCGAGTTCCAGGACCTCGACCCCCAGGTCGAGAAGATCGTGTCGGCGCTGTCCCGGCTGAACCGCCGTATGAACGTCGCCTACGGCCGCCAGACCTCCGCCCTCGGCATCAGCAACGCGGAGTGGGAGGTGCTCAAGGCCCTCGTCCTGTCCGGGGCCCCGTACCGCCTGGGTCCCAGCGAGCTCGCCAAGCGACTCGGCCTCACCCCGGCCGCGATGACCCACCGGATCGACCGCATGGTCGCCGAGGGCCTGGTCACCCGGGAGCGCGACGAGTCCAACCGCGTCAGGGTGATCGTCGAGCTGACTCCCGAGGGCCGGGAGAAGTGGCTGGAGGCGATGCGCCTCGCGACCGTGTTCGAGGAGGACCTTCTCCAGGACCTCACCCCAGCCGAGCGCGCGGTGCTCGGCGAGGTTCTGACCAGGCTGCTGCGCCGGGTGGAGGACGCCCAGCCGGACGCCGGCGGCCGGCTCAGCGACCTCGACTGAGCGGCGACCGGACAGCAGTAAAAGATCTTGACAGGGGATGCTTGACACACCCCTGCCCGATCCGTAAAGTTCTTCGGGTTGCCACCGAGCCGTAACGGTTCTTCGGCAGCAACTCCGCCGCCACGAGCGGCACTCACACCACAAGCACGATCTCCCGACGGGGTTGATTTCGGCGTGCCCGAATTCAATTCGAATAGGGACCCGGTGGCCCGATTGGGAATCGCCGGACGGATCCGCTAGGGTTTGAGACGTCGGAACGGCCCAACGGCCGGGAAGACAAGCCCCGCTGACTGGGGGTCAGACGCCGAAAGGATCTGATAGAGTCGGAACCGCCGGAAAGGGAAACGCGAGAGCGGAAACCTGGAAAGCACCGAGGAAATCGGGTCGAGAAAAGATCTGATAGAGTCGGAAACGCAAGACCGAAGGGAAGCGCCCGGAGGAAAGCCCGAGAGGGTGAGTACAAAGGAAGCGACCGTTCCTTGAGAACTCAACAGCGTGCCAAAAATCAACGCCAGATTAGTTGATACCCCGTCTCCGGTCATCACGATCGGGACGAGGTTCCTTTGAAAAACACAGCGAGGACGCTGTGTGCGAGGGGACTATTCCTCCTCTCGCACCGCTCTCGTGGTGTTCATCCCGATTACGGGAAAACATTCACGGAGAGTTTGATCCTGGCTCAGGACGAACGCTGGCGGCGTGCTTAACACATGCAAGTCGAACGATGAACCACTTCG
>NZ_JBWKFL010000004.1:0-55696 GCF_056434305.1 Streptomyces sp. NPDC044061
TCTACCAGCGGTCCCGTTCCGCATGTACTCCCAGGTCAGCGCGCATCAGCCCCCGCCTGGACAGTGCCCCGGCCAGCCTTAACTTCCCGGCCTTGGTACATGCACTGGCCGGATTCGTCGGCCGGTTTACGTGCCACCGCATACGCGGCATCGCCGCACCCCAACGCGTTGGCTTCCGCGGTGCGCGACCCGCTACGATGCACTGCAGTGCCGCGGTCACCGACCTGCGGCGCGCGCTTGCGGGCGTAGCTCAATGGTAGAGCCCTAGTCTTCCAAACTAGCTACGCGGGTTCGATTCCCGTCGCCCGCTCTGTACGGCTCAGGGCCAGGTCGGAGGATGATTCCTCGACCTGGCCCTGATCGTTTCCGCCCCTTGGGGGCTGGGCCTGCCTGCCGGAATGATCGATCACGTCGCCGTTCGAACAGTTGTTGGCGTGACCGGAGGCGTAGTGGTGAAGCCGGACCGGCGTCGGGCAGGGGGAGAGCGCTGCGCGCGGGACGTGCGAGGCGGGCGGCCGATCACGCGAGCGCCACGGTCCACGACCCCTGCGCGGTTGACGTCCCGCACGCGGCCGGGTGGCGGCGGGCACGGTGGCAAGGTGCCCGCCGGGGTTGCGGGGCGTGGTCGGTCAGGGGTGCGGCGCCTCGCTGTCCGCGTCCACCACGGGTGCCGTCAGGGCGGCCGGCGCCGTCGGCCCCGTTGGTTCAGTCGTTCGGGGCCGACCTTTCACCCGTCGGGGTCAGAAGTTGATCGAGTTGATCGTCTCGGCTATCGAGTTCAGGAACCGGTTGATGGACGGTGCCATGCCGGTCGAGGCGAGGAAGAAGCCGAAGAGGACGGCGACGATGGCTGGGCCGGCCTTGATGTTCCCCCCTCGGATCAGCACCACAAGGATGATCGCCAACAGCAGCACCACAGACAGTGAAATGGCCACAACTGATCACACCCTCGGTCGGTCCGCTCTCCCGGCCCGGGGGTACGGCCCCGCACCCCCGCCAGAACCATCGTGCCACCAACCCGGCCACGGTATGCGGCTCGTGACACAACGTTGGACAACGACCCGGCCCCCGCGACGCCCCGCACAGTAATTCGACAGGGCATCCACGCCCGACTCCCCCAGTAATTACGCACGTTCCTTTCGGTGTCCACACATCCTGTGCGCAGGTAATTCGAATTGATGACACAGAGACGTCGTATGACCCAATTAGTCGGGATGAATCGGGACATCAGGGGTGAACGACGGGCTTCGATGTGCCCACCGTCACGTGGACGGGGGAGCCAAGTCATGTAAATCAGGGGGTACCCGAAGGCGATAACCAGGAATGACCGCGAGGGTTTTACCAAATGCCACAGCCGACGCTAGGGTGCCTGAGATGTTTGACGCCGCCTCGTCCCCCGGCCAGAACCGCAGGCCACTCCCCCCGGCACAGTCGCCGGTCGACGGAGTGCCCAGTCCGCGTGCGCCGATGAGCACGCAGACACGGAAGCCGCCCACGGACAGGGCGGACAGACCGGGCAAACAGCGCGATGCGTTCTTCGACAACGCCAAGTTCCTCGCGATCGTGCTCGTCGCGATGGGGCACTCCTGGGAGCCACTGAAGGGCGACAGCCGCATCCTGGAGGCCGTGTACACCGTGGTGTACACCTTCCACATGCCGGCGTTCATCATCATCTCCGGCTTCTTCTCCCGCAGTTTCGACATGCGCCCGGACCGGCTGAAGCGGCTGATCACCGGTGTCGCCGTGCCGTACGTCCTCTTCGAGACGGCCTACCCGCTCTTCAAGCGCGTCGTCGACCACTCCCCCGACCAGGAGATCAGCCTCCTCGACCCCTGGTACCTGACCTGGTTCCTGGTGGCCCTGTTCGTCTGGCGGCTCACCACGCCGATCTGGAGGCTGGTGCGCTGGCCGCTGCCCCTGGCCCTCGGCATCGCGATGCTGGCGAGTCTCACCCCGAACATCGGCGACGACCTCGACCTGCAGCGCGTCCTGCAGTTCCTCCCCTACTTCGTGCTCGGCCTGTGCATGAAGCCCGAGCACTTCCAACTGGTGCGCCGCCGTTCGGTGCGGATCGCCTCGGTGCCGGTGTTCGCGGCCGCCCTCGCGGTCGGCTGGTGGGCGGTGCCGCGCATGAACACCGCGTGGTTCTACCACCGTGACTCCGCGCAGGAGCTGGGCGCACCGTGGTGGTGCGGCCCGGTGATGGTGCTCGCGATGCTGGCCTGCTCGCTGGTGCTGACGGCCTGCTTCTTCGCCTGGGTGCCGCGCCGGAACATGTGGTTCACGGCCCTCGGCGCGGGCACGCTGTACGGCTACCTGCTGCACGGCTTCCTGGTGAAGTTCGCCGACTACCGGGGCTGGTTCGACCACGCCTCGCTGCACCACCCGCTCGGCGAGATCGCGGTGACCGCCGTCGCGGCCGCCGTCGTCACGCTGCTGTGCACCCCGCCGGTGCAGCGGGTGTTCCGCTTCGCGATGGAGCCGAAGATGGAGTGGGCGTTCAAGCAGGACGCGGCCGAACTGGCCCGCGAGCGCCAGCGCAAGGAGCGCGAGCGCGAGAAGGTCGACGCCTAGCCCACCCTCGCCGCCCGGCTCCCCCTCGCTCCCTGGCTCACTCCTGCCGAAGACCGAGAAGTGCGCGCATTCCTGCGTACTTCTCGGTCAGTCGTTCCCGGGTCGCCTCGTCGAGGACCGCGAGCCGGCCCGGGTCGGCGTTGTGCGCCAGGTCGGCCTCCTTCACCAGCAGCGCGCCCGGGGTGGCGAGGATCCGCCGCGCGTACGCCTCCGGCTCCTCCTCCGCCCGCTTGGTGACGGCGCGCACGATGGCCTTGGTGCGCGGGCTGAGAGCGGCCCCCTCCAGCCACTCCTCGGACAGCGCGTCGTCCTCGACCGCGTCGTGCAGCCAGGCCGCGGCGATCTGCTCGGCGTCTCCGCCACGGGCGCGTACGCCCTCGGCGACGGCCGCGAGGTGTTCCGCGTACGGCCGTCCCGCCTTGTCGGTCTGGCCCTTGTGGGCGGCGCGTGCGAGGCCCTCGACCTCGGCGAGGGTCAGTTGCGTCTCGGTCACCCCTCCAGTGTCTCCCGGCGCAGCGCCGCCCGGGCCGGGACGGTGACCGCGGTCAGCCCGAGGGCGACGATGCCGCCGGCGAAGGCGCCGTAGACCACGGGCGGTATGTACGGCGCCTGCCCAGTCAGCCCCTTCGTCATCGGCACCAGCGTGGCCAGGGCGATCGCCGTGCCGAGCGCGATGCCCGCGAGGACGACCAGCAGGGCCTCCCAGTGGACCATGCGCAGGATCTGCCGCCGGGTGGAGCCGATCAGCCTCAGGGTGCCGAGTTCGCGGCGCCGGGCGAGGACGGTCATCACCAGTGTGTTGCCGGCGGCGACGGCCGCGAACCCGCCGAGTACGGCGGCCATCACGGCGTTGGCCCAGACATCGAGTTCCCGGTCCAGGGACTGGGCGGCGGAGTAGCCGTCGCGGTCCAGCACCGTGCCGAGGGGGGCGAGACCGGCCGTCGTACCGCCCTTCGTCCACAGCTCGGTGTCGAAGGCGGAGGTGACGTGGGAGGCGAGGCCGGCGCGGCTCGTCGGCCGCGGCGGTACGGGCGCCGGGGACGGCGGCCGCCTCGGCGACCAGGGAGGCGTCGAGGCGGGCCCGGTCCGGGACGGGCGCTCGCCACCGCGGCCGCCCGCGAGGGCGGACGGCGGCCGTGCTGGGCGCGACCCCGGAGGGGCGGGCCCAGCACGAGACGGTCGGCCGGCGGGTGCCGGCGCCGCCGACCGGCGCGATGCGCACCGCGGTCTGAGTCCGCGCGCCGCGTGCCGGGGCGGGCGTGCTCAGCGGGCCGCCGCCGATGCCTCCCGGCAGATCAGCAGCAGGGCGCGGTCGTCGTTGACGTCCTTCGCGACCGCCTCGATGAGGTGCCAGGCCGCGCCGTGGAAGCCGCCGGCGACGTAGCGGTCGGCCTCGCCGGTGAGGCGGTCGATGCCCTCCACGATGTCCCGGTCGGAGGTCTCCACCAGGCCGTCCGTGAACAGCATCAGCACGTCCCCGGGCCGGAGCGAGCCCTTCACCGGGTCGAACTGGGCGAGGTCGTACACACCCAGCAGCGGACCGTCGGCGGCCTTCTCCTCCCAGCGGCCGCTGCCCGCGCTCAGCTGCAGTCCCGGCGGATGGCCCGCCGAGTACAGCTCGTAGTCACCGGAGTCCAGGTCCAGGACCAGATGGATGGAGGTGGCGAAGCCCTCGTCCCAGTCCTGGCGGAGCAGGTAGCCGTTGGCGGCCGGGAGGAAGGCGTGCGGGGGCAGCGAGCCGAGCAGGCCGCCGAAGGCGCCGGACAGCAGCAGGGCGCGGGAGGCCGCGTCCATGCCCTTGCCGGACACGTCCGTGAGCACGACCTCCAGGGTGCGGCCGCCGTTCGTACGGGCCGCGACGACGAAGTCGCCCGAGAAGGACTGGCCGCCCGCCGGACGCAGCGCCATCTCGTGGTGCCAGCCCTGCGGCAGTTTCGGCAGCTTGCTCTGCACCCGGATCCGCTCGCGCAGGTCGAAGAGCATGGTGCCGCCGCGCCGCCAGGGCACGCCGACCCGGCTGCGGAACTGGGCGGTCAGCAGCCCGAAGAAGCCGCACGCGGCGACCACCAGGACCACGCCCGGGGTGACCCGCGAGGGCCCCTCGGTGTACGGGCCGAGCCGCACCGACTCCACGATCAGCGCGGTGGCTCCCGCCGCGTACAGGCCCAGCAGGCTCGCCGGGCGCAGCAACAGGCCGCCGGCGACGATGGGCAGCACCAGGGTGGCCGGGGAGCACCACACCGAGTTGCCGAGGGTCATGGCGGCGAGGACGGGGATCGTGAGCAGCAGCCCGGCCAGCGCGATCCAGTCCGAGCCGTCGCCGCGGAAGTAGTCCACCGCGCTTCTGCGCAGGCCGACGCGGACCCGGTGCCACTGCATCTTCCACCGGGCCGTGAACGTCTCGGCCTTCGCGCGCCGCTCTCGTCCTGCTGCCATTAGTTCGGGACCCTATCCATCGGACCAGCCGCTTGGCACGGGAGGTCCCACTTGTCCCCCGTGAGAGGCTCAACTTCAGGTTTCAACCTCACAGTGAACGGCACGCCGGCCCATCGCGCCGCCACCCAGGAGAAATTCGCTGGCTCGTCCCGCAATGCCCTGGTAGGCATGGCTCATGGCGACTGAGCGTGCGACCGAGTTGAAGGTGCTGCGCCCGGAGGAGTTCGATCCGTGGTGGGACGGGCTGCTCCGCGCCTTCGGCGGCGGGTCCGCTTCCCCCGAAGAGCGCGAACTGGACAAATCCCTCACCGAATTCGACCGTTCGATGGCGGTGTGGGACGGGGACGCGATCGTCGGGACCGGCGGGGCGTTCAGTTTCCGGATGACCGTGCCCGGCGGCGCCCTGGTGCCGGCCGCGGGCGTCACGATGGTGAGCGTGGCCGCCACGCACCGGCGGCGCGGGGTGCTGACCTCGATGATGCGGCGCCAGCTGGACGACGTGCGCGCCCTCGGCGAGCCGCTGGCGGTGCTGACCGCCTCCGAGCCGGCGATCTACGGCCGCTTCGGGTACGGCGCCGGCACCTTCCAGCTGCACGCCGAGATCGACACGAGCCGGGTGACGCTGGCGCTGCCCGCCGGTGCCGAGGACGTACGCCTGAGGTACGCGAAGCCCGCCGACGTCCTCGCCGAGTGCGAGGCGGTGTACGCGGCGCTGGTGCCGCGCCGGCCCGGGATGCTGGCCCGGCAGCCCGGCTGGGAGCGGGCGGGACTGCTCGACCCGGAGAGCGAGCGCGGGGGCGCGTCGGCGCTGCAGTGCGTGGTCGCCGAGCAGGACGGCGAGGTCACGGGGTACGCCCGTTTCCGCACCAAGCTCGACTGGGGTCCGAGCGGGCACGACGGCACGGTGACGCTGGAGTACCTGGCCGCGCTGGACCCGGCGACCGACGCGGCGCTGTGGCGCTTCCTGTTCGACATCGACCTGATGACGACGCTGACCGTGCGGGGGCGGCCGCTCGACGACGCCTGGCAGTACATGGTCTCCGACATCCGCCGCTGCGGGTTGCGGACGCGGGACTCGTGCCACGTCCGTCTGGTCGACGTCGGTACGGCGCTCGCGTCCCGGACGTACCAGGCGCCGGTGGACGTCGTCCTGGAGGTCGAGGACGCGTTCTGCCCCTGGAACGCCGGGCGTTGGCGGCTCACCGGGGACAGCAAGGGCGCGTCCTGCGAGCGGACCTCCGACGCGGCCGATCTCGCCCTGTCCGTAAGCGAGTTGGGGGCCGCCTACCTCGGCGGCGTGACCCTGCTGTCGCTGGCGGGGGCCGGGCGGATACGGGAACTGCGGCAGGGGTCGCTGACGGAGGCGTCGGTGGCGTTCGGCTCTCCGGTGGCGCCGTGGCTGCCGCACGGCTTCTAGCCGTCGGTCAGGGTTTCTGACAGGTCGGGCACCAGAAGAGGTTGCGGGCGGCGAGGTCGGCGGTGCGGATCCCTGTGCCGCAGATGTGGCAGGGCAGGGTGGCCCGGCGGTAGACGTACACCTCACCGCCGTGGTCGTCCACGCGGGGCGGCCGGCCCATGGCCTCCGGGGTGTGCTCCGGCCGGACGGTGTCGATGCGGTTGTGGCGGACGCCCTCGCGCATCAGATCCACGAGATCGGCCCAGACCGCGTCCCACTCGGCCGGGGTGACGTCCCGGCCGGCCCGGTACGGGTCGATGCCGTGCCGGAACAGCACCTCGGCGCGGTAGACGTTGCCGACACCGGCGATGACCTTCTGGTCCATCAGCAGGGCGGCGATCGTCGTACGGCTGCGGGAGATCCTGCGGTACGCCGCGCCCGGGTCGGCGTCCGTACGGAGCGGGTCGGCGCCGAGGCGGTCGTGTATGGACCGCTTCTCGGTGTCGGTGATCAGCGCGCAGGTGGTGGGGCCGCGCAGGTCCACGTACGAGGAGTCGTTCATGAGCCGGAGCCGCACGGTGTCCGTGGGCGGGGGCGCGGGGACCGGGCCGAAGCCGACCTTGCCGAAGAGGCCGAGGTGGATGTGGACCCAGTCGGCGTCCCGGAACCGGAGGAAGAGGTGCTTGCCGTGGGCCTCGGTGCCGGTGAGGAGGGCACCGTTCAGCAGGTCGGCCGCGTCGGAGAACTTGCCCTGGGGGCTGGTCACCAGCGGGGCGGTGTGCTGGAAGAGCTCGGCGTAGTCCTGGGCCAAGCGGTGGATGGTGTGCCCTTCGGGCAAGGCTGAGCTGTCCTTTCGTGCCGTGCCGCACGGAGGCCTGGGGGCGTGGAGCCCCCAGGTCCGGACTCCTACTGCTGGGGGTGGTGTGCCGGGATCGCCGGCAGCTCGCCCGTCGTCTCGTACGCCGACAGCATGTCGATGCGGCGGATGTGGCGCTCGTCACCGGAGAACGGCGTGTTGAGGAAGACCTCGACGAACTTGGTCGCCTCCTCCGTGCTGTGCATCCGGGCACCCACGGCCACGACGTTGGCGTTGTTGTGCTGGCGGCCCAGGGAGGCCGTCTCCTCGCTCCAGGCCAGAGCCGCCCGGACACCCTTCACCTTGTTCGCGGCGATCTGCTCACCGTTGCCGGAGCCGCCGATCACGATGCCGAGGGCGTCCGGGTCGGCGGCCGCCTTCTCGGCGGCGCGCAGGCAGAAGGGCGGGTAGTCGTCCTGGGCGTCGTAGATGTGGGGCCCGCAGTCGACGGGCTCGTGCCCCGCCGTCTCGAGCCATTCGACGAGGTGGTTCTTGAGTTCGTAGCCCGCATGGTCGGAGCCGAGATACACGCGCATGGGACGAGTGTGACACGGCCCATTCAGGGCAGCAGCTCCGGGTGTCGGCGCCGAAGAATGTGAGCCAGGCCATTGAAGCTCAAGGAAACCTCAAGTAACAATCCGGATTCAGAGGTTCCCGAATTCATTCACCTCCGATTCACTGGACCGGCTCGTACACCGCTCGTGCGAGGCCCTGTTCGCAGCCACCCCCCTCGAACGGGAATCGCTCCACCGGCGCAAAGGAAATCCGTCCCATGACCCCTGGTTCCGGACTTCAAGCAGGTCTCAAGAACCGACACCTGACGATGATCGCCATCGGCGGCGTGATCGGTGCCGGACTCTTCGTCGGCTCCAGCTCAGGCATCGCCACCGCCGGCCCCGGCATCCTCCTGTCGTACGCCCTCGTCGGAACGCTCGTCGTCCTCGTGATGCGGATGCTCGGCGAGATGTCCGCCGCAAACCCCACCTCCGGCTCCTTCTCGGCCCACGCCGACCGCGCGCTCGGGCGCTGGGCCGGTTTCTCCATCGGCTGGCTCTACTGGTTCTTCTGGGTCGTCGTGCTCGCCGTCGAGGCGACCGCCGGCGCGAAGATCCTCGAGGGCTGGGTACCGGCCGTCCCGCAGTGGGGCTGGGCCCTGATCGTGATGATCGTCCTGACCGCCACCAACCTGGTCTCGGTCGGCTCCTACGGCGAGTTCGAGTTCTGGTTCGCCGGCATCAAGGTCGTGGCGATCGGCGCGTTCGTCGTCGTCGGTCTGCTCGCGGTGTTCGGCGTGCTGCCGGGCGTCCACGCCGACAAGGCGAGCTTCTCCAACCTGACCGGCGAAGGGGGCTTCCTGCCGCACGGTCCGGGCGCGATCCTCACCGGTGTGCTGCTGGTCGTCTTCTCCTTCATGGGCAGCGAGATCGCCACCCTGGCGGCCGGCGAGTCGGAGGACCCGCAGCGCGCGGTCACCAAGTCCACCAACAGCATCATCTGGCGGATCGGCGTCTTCTACCTGGGCTCGATCCTCGTCGTGGTCTCGCTGCTGCCGTGGAACGACCCGTCCATCCAGAAGGACGGCTCCTACGTCGCCGCGCTGAACTCCCTCGGCATCCCGCATGCCGGCGAGGTCATGAACGTCATCGTGCTGACCTCGGTGCTGTCCTGCCTCAACTCGGGCCTCTACACGGCCTCCCGGATGGCCTTCTCGCTCGGCCAGCGCGGTGACGCCCCGAAGGCGTTCGCCCGCACCACCGCCCGGGGCGTCCCGATGGCCGCGATCCTGTCCTCGGTCGTCTTCGGCTTCGTGGCGGTCTTCTTCAACTACCAGTACCCGGACACCGTCTTCCTCTTCCTGCTCAACTCCAGCGGTGCGGTCGCCCTGTTCGTGTGGCTGGTCATCTGCTTCTCGCAGCTGCGGATGCGGAAGATCATCCAGCGTGAGGCGCCGGAGAAGCTCGTCGTGAAGATGTGGCTGTACCCGTACCTGACCTGGGCGACGGCCGGGATGATCGTGTTCGTCCTCGTCTACATGCTGTTCGACACCGAGCACGACGGCCGGGAGACGGTGCTGCTGTCACTGCTGGTCGCGGCGGTCGTGCTGGCGATCGCCTTCATCAAGGAGAAGGTGACGGCGGGCCGCCGGACGACGGTTCCCGCGGCCGACGAGCCCGAGAAGGTCACCACGGGCTGACGCGGGCCGCTTTCCGGCTCACGGACTCACGGACTCACAGCACGGTGAAGGTCTCCTTCACCGTGCTGTACGTCTTTACGGCCTCGGTCTCGATCTCCGGCTGGTACCAGGTGTTGATCTGGTACGACTTCCCGTCCGCGTCGAAGCCGAGCAGGCGGGCGTGCCAGGGGGTGCCCTTGAGGGTGAAGGTGTACTCCCAGACCACCGCCGGGTGCCCCTGGAACGTCGTCCTGGCCAGCCGGATCTTGACGTAGTCCCGCCCCTGGCGGGCGTCCTTCTCCGACCGGCTCCAGGTGTCCAGGAGGTCGCCCCGGGCGAGTGAGGACTTGGCGACGAGTTCCTGCTGTCCGTCGGGCGAGGTGTAGTGCACCTCGGCACCCGTCTTCACGTCCCGTCGCCACCCCCGCGGCGGAACCCACGCGAACCCGCCCGCCTCCGTACGCGCGCCGGGTGGCGGTACGGGGGGTCTCGAGGTGTCCTCGACGGTCGGAGAGGCGGCCGTGGGCGAGGAGGCGCCGGCGGTTCCGCCATGTACGGCCCCCTCCCGCCGACCGCCTCCGCCGGAGGTGGCGACCAGTACGGTGACCACGATCCCGACGGCCACGACGCCGAGCGCGGCGAGCACGGCGGTGCGGCGGGTCCGGGGCCCGGGCCCGCCGGCCCCGTCGCCCGCCTCGAACACCGGCCCCGCACGACGCTCGGTCCCCACCCGCCCACGCGCCCCCGGAACACCGTCCGGCTCCGTGGGCCGACCTCCGAGCCTCACACCGACACGCGGGCCGGAGCCGCCTCCGGCGGGCGTGGACCGACTGCCCACCCCGGGGTCAGCAGGACCGTTGCTGACCGGGGTTGGCCCAAGGCCGCCGGTGCCCTGGGGCGGCGAGGTGGGCCATGCGGCTCCTTGTCCGTCCTGGGGCTCGTACGGCCCCTGCCGCCTCGGCTCCCCTCCCAGCGCGCGGTGTTCCTCCAACTGCCCAGGATCCCCGTCTGCGGCAGAGGGTGAGGGGGGTGAGTCGGCCGGTGCCGGGACGGGCGGAACCTGGGCAGTCGGGTGCCGGTGTGGACCTCGGGCCTCACCGGCCCAGAGCCCGCTCGCTCGACCCGCCCCCGCCGGCCCGGGCCCCGGCCGCTCGCCCCCGGCCTGCCCCAGGCCCACCGTCTCGGCTTCTGCCGGCACCGGGCCCACCTCGGAACCCACCGGCCCAGGACCCGAGCCCTCGACCCCGACAGACCCGGGTGCTGCCGTCTCGCCCCCCATCTGGCCGGGCCCCGGCCGCTCGGCGCCCACCGGCCCATAGCCCACCACTTCGGCCATCGCCGGCACCGGGCCCACCTCGGAACCCAACCGCTCAGGACCCACCCCTACCGCCGCGGCCGGCCCAGAACCCGCTCCCTCAGTCCCGACCGCCCCGGGGCCCGCCCGCTCGGCTCTCGCTGCCTCCGAGCCAACCGCCTCAGTACCCACCAGCCCGGGCCCCACCGCCCCGCGGCCCTCCCTTCCAGGCCTCCCGGCCCCCGGGTTCTGCACCCCCGGCGTCATCGCCCCATGCCCCTCCGCCAGAGCTGCCCCAGCCACTGGGCTCTCCCCCGCCGGCCCGGCCCCCGTCGCCCCAGAAGCCGTTCGGCCGCCCATCGCCCCCTCGGCGGAAGCCGCTCCAGGAGCCACCCGGTCGCCCAACGCCCCCTCGGCCGAGTCCGGACGGGCCGCCGCAGAAGCCGGCCTGCCCACCGGTGAATCCGCCGTGCCCACCGGCGAACTCGCCTCCTGGTTAGGCGAATCCGCCTCGTCCGCCCGAGAGCCCGTCCAGCCTGCCGGCGCAACCGCCTCGCCCGCCCGCGAACCCGCCGAGCCCGTAGGCGAACCCGCCCCACCCGCTCCCGCTCCCGGCCCCGCCCCGGCCGCTGCCTGACCCTCCTCCCCCGCTCCCGGCCCCGCCGAGCCCGTAGGCGAACCCGCCCCACCCTTCGGCGAATCCGCCTCGCCCGCCCGCGAACCCGCCCAGCCCGTAGGCGAACCCGCCCCGCCCGCTCCCGGCCCCGCCCCGGCCGCTGCCGGACCCTCCTCCCCCGCCCACGGCCCCGCCGAGCCCGTAGGCGAACCCGCCCCGTCCGCCCGCGGTCCCGTCCGGCCGGCCGTCGGTTCCGGTACCCCCGGGAGGGTGGGGGACGGAGGGGGGTATGCCGTCAGGCGCAGGGTCGTTTCCGCCTCTGTGAGGGTGGGGCGGGTCGAGGGGTCCTTTTTCAGCAGGGAAGTCAGGAGGTTTCGCAGGGGGCCGGCGGTGGGTGGGAGTTCGGGGTCCTCGTAGAGGACCGCGTGCAGGGTCGCCAGAGTGGTGTCGCGGGAGAAGGGGGAGTGGCCCGCCAGGGCCGCGCAGAGTGTCGCGCCGAGGGACCACAGGTCGGACGGGGGTCCCTGGCGGCGGCCGGAGACGCGCTCGGGGGCCATGTAGTCGGGGGAGCCGACGAGCATGCCGACCATGGTCAGGGCCTTGGCGTCCTGGATCGCGGCGATGCCGAAGTCGGTCAGGACCACCCGCCCCGCCCCGCTCTCGACCAGGACGTTCCCCGGCTTGATGTCCCGGTGCAGCACACCCCCCGCGTGCACCTGCCGCAGCGCCGCCGCCAGCCCCAGTCCGATGCGCGCGGCCTCGCGCGGGCCCAGCGGGCCCTCCTCGGCCATGATCCGCTCCAGTGAGCGGCCGTGGACCAACTCCATGACGATCCACAGGCGTTCGCCCTCGTCCACGACGTCGTACACCCGCACCACGTTGGGATGGTCGATCCGCGCCGTCGCCCTGCCCTCGCGCAGGGTGCGTTCCCGGCGGGTGCGGACGTCCTCCGCGTCCTGTCCGCCGATGCGTATTTCCTTCACCGCGACCAGCCGGTCGAGTATTTCGTCGACGGCTCGCCACACCCGCCCCATTCCCCCCTGACCGATGCTTTCGACCAGCCGATAGCGCCCGTTCACCAGCAGCCCCGGAATCCCGCCGGCTCCCGGCCCTCCCGCTTCCCCCATTTTTCCCGGCAATGCGCCGCACCCCCCTCAACGACCGCCTCTGCTGAAACACAACGGTCACACTTCGCCCCGTACCAGCATAGTGCGGGGAAATCTTGTGGTACCTCTTCAAGTACTGCGAATTCAGGCGCAGTCCAGGGGGTTGCAAGGGGGGCGAACATGAGTTCTCGTCGCTGGGCGGGCATCGCGGGATCGCTGGTCACGGCATCTTTCTCGGCCGTGATGTTGCTTTCGCCGACGGCCGTCGCCGATGACCAGGGACCGGGGAGCGAGAAGGGGGGAAAGGTGGTCGACGAGGCACCGGCGGGCGTGCGGCTGCGCACCCTGCTGCCGGAGAAGATCTCGGTCGACAACAGTTCGAAAAGGACGGCGATTACCGCCACGGTGAAGAACGAGGGAACCAAGGACAGCGACGGCATCCGGCTTTTGGTGGTCGGCTTCGACGGACTGCGGATCACAGGAGCCGAGGGCTGCTCGGCGATCGCGAAAAAGGACCTGCCGGAAGGTTCGAACAGTGGTTTCAGTTGCCCGGTCGGTCCGCTCGCGGCCGGGAAGTCCAAGTCGTACGCGGTCCGGGCCACGTACGACCTGAGCAAGGCCGGGAAGATCTGTCTGCCCGTGCAGACCACGGACGGGAAGAAGACGTTCTGGCAGCAGGGCCCGGTGCCCTTCGGCACGACCAACCCGTCGCCGAACGCCCCGGCCACCCCGCTGCTCCTCGGCACCGACAACAAACCGGTCGCACCGGGCGGCGACGAGCTGCCGAAGACCGGTGTGGGGCGTGACGTGCTGCCGCTGGGCGCCACGGGCGCCGCACTGATCGCGGCCGGCGCGGCCGGACTGTGGTGGTCGCGACGCAGGCGCCAGGAGGCCTGACCCGGACGGAGGGCGGCCGCACAACCTGACGGGGACTGTCAGGTTGTGCGGCCATCCTGGGCGGCATGACCTTCGTGGACATCGACAACACGGCAGACCCTGTCCTCCTCCGCCCCGGGCGATCCGGGCTACGCGGACGAACTCGCCGGATTCCAGCTCGGCTTCACCCAGCGACCCGCGGTGATCGTGGCCGCGCGCTCGGCCGCCGACCTGGTGGCGGCCGAGCGGTACGCGGCCGCCGGGAACCTGCCCGTCGGGGTCCAGGCGACCGGGCACGGGCTGCCGGGCTCCGCCGAGGGCGGGGTACTGGTCACGACCCGGCGGATGGACGGGATCAGCGTCGACCCGGAGGCCCGTACCCGTGCGGGTGCGGGCCGGGGTGCGCTGGGGGCACGTGGTCGCGGCGGCCGCACCGTACGGCCTGGCGCCGCTGAACGGCTCGGCGCCGGGCGTGGGCGCGGTGTCGTACACCCTGGGTGGCGGACTCGGCGTCCTGGCCCGGGAGTTCGGGTACACGGCGGACCACGTGCGGTGGCTCGAGGTGGTCACCGCCGACGGCGAAGTGCGGCACGTCACCCGGGAGTCCGAACCCGACCTGTACTGGGCGCTGCTCGGCGCCGGGCATAGCCTCGGCATCGTCACGGAGCTGGAGACCGGGCTCGTGCCGGTGCGGACGCTGTACGGCGGCTCGGTCTCCTTCGACGAGCGCGCGGTGGACCCGGCCGCGGCGCTGCGGGCGTACGAGGCGTGGACGCGGACCGTGCCGGACGGGCTGACCTCGTCCTTCGCGGCAGTGCCGTACCCGGACCTGCCCGCGCTGCCGCCGCATCTGCGCGGGCGGTACGTCGTCTCCGTCCGGGTCGCCCACACCGGCGCCGGCGGCACAGAACTCGTCGCCCCGCTGCGGGAGATCGGGCCGGTGCTCGCGGACTCGCTGCGCACGATGCCGTACGCCGAGAGCCACACCATCCACAGTGACCCGGACTTCCCGCACGCCTACTACGGGGACAGCGCGGTGCTGCGGGAGCTGAACGCGAAGCGGGCAGGGGAGCTGCTGCGGCTGACCGGGCCCGAGGCGCCCGCGATGTGTGTCGTCCAGGTCAACCACCTGGGCGGGGCACTCGGCCGGCCCGCGCCGAACGCGGTGCCCTTCCGCGACGGGGGGTTCCTGCTGCGGCTGCTGACGGTCGGCGGCCGCGAGCAGGTGCGGGCCGTCCTCGACCCGGAGTTCGCGCTGCTGGCGGACGACACCCTCGGCCGGGCGCTGAACTTCGCCTTCGGGGCCGGGGACCGGGGCGCCGGTCTGTACGACCCCGAGACGCGGAAAGAGGCTCGCCGGGCTCAAGGAGCGGTACGACCCGGCGAACCTCTTCCGCGGGAGTTACGGCGTCAGCGCTTGCTGACGAACTTCCAGGCGGCGGGCAGCGCGCCCATCGCCAGGGCGGCCTTCAGGGCGTCGCCGATCAGGAACGGGGTGAGGCCGAGCGAGATCGCCTGCGACGCGGACAGGTCGGCTGCCAGGGCCAGGTAGGGGACGCCGACGGCATAGATGACGGCCTCGCCGAGGATCATCGTGCCCGCCGTGCGCAGCGGGGAGCGGTCGGCGCCGCGGCGGGCCAGGGCGCCGACGAGGGCGGAGGCGAGCAGCATGCCGAGGATGTAGCCGAAGGACACGGCGCCCGAGCCGGAGGTGCCGTCCGCGAACCACGGCACACCGGCGACGCCGGCGACGGCGTACAGGGCGAGAGAGAGGAAGCCGCGGCGGGCGCCGAGCGCGGTGCCGACGAGCAGCGCGGCGAAGGTCTGGCCGGTCACCGGCACCGGGGAGCCGGGCACCGGAACCGCCAGCTGGGCCGCGAGACCGGTGAGCGCGGCGCCGCCGAGCACGAGGGCGGCGTCACGCACGCGGGTCGCGGGAAGGAGGTCGGCGAGGACGGCGCCGGGGCGGACGGCGGCGGTGGCGGTGCTCATGGGGACTCCGCGGATGGTGTGGGCACGAGGGAACATCGTGACGCTATACCGGTGTCCACGTGCCGATCACCGTCAGCGCTCGACAAAGGCGGCCACGCACCCTTGGTGGGCTCCTCACAAAGGATGCGGGTTACACCGGGTACGGCGTGATACCGGTCACTGTGGTGGAGTGGCCCACGGTACGCAGAGCCATGACGGCCCGTCTGTAGGGTTCCACCAAAGGCTCGATGACCGTCTCGCCCGTCGGTCGCCGTCTGGGCAGCGCGGGGGCGGTTTGCTAGCTTCGAACGCATGGTTGCCCAGGCCCGGTACTTCACGTCGCGTCGCTATGTCGACCTGCGACGCCAGGGCACGGCCACCTGTCGCCGTCCGGGATAGAGGCGGGCCGCGGCACGCCTCTCCTTCCGAGACGTGTCGGCCCCGTTCCCGAGGACGGTTCTCCATGCCCCGTACCGCGGCATCCACTCTTGTCTCCCCCGTTCCCCGTGCCGCCGACAGCGACCGGCGGCGCACCAGCGCCAGCGTCGTGATGCGGTCCGTGCTGGAGCACGGACCCGTGGCGCGCAGCACCATCGCGCGGCTGACCGGGCTGTCGCCGGCGTCGGTGTCCGATCACTGTGCCCGGCTGACCGGGCTGGGGCTGATCCACGAGGAGGCGGCACCCCGCCGCTCCAACGGGGTGGGCAGGCCGCACGTGCCGGTCGACCTCGACGGCCGGCGGTTCGTGGTCGGCGGGGTGCACGTGGCCGTGCCGTACACCACGGTCGCACTGCTGGACCTGAGGGGCCGGGTGGTGGCCGAGCGGCGGCTGAAGCACGAGGGGACCGATCCGGTCCGGGTGCTCGCGCGGGCCGCCGACGGTCTCGCGGCGCTGCTCGCCGAGGCGCCGGGCCGCCGGCCGCTCGGAGCCGGGGTCGCGATCGGCGGCTGGGTGGACCGGGAGGCGGGCACCGTGGTCGAGCACGAGCTGCTGGGCTGGCGCGAGGTGCCGGTGCGGGAGCTGCTGGAGGCCCGTACCGGGCTGCCGGTCCATGTGGACGGCCACGCCCGGGCCTTGGTCAACGGGGAGCGGCTGTTCGGGCGGGCCCGGGGCAGCCGGAGCGTGCTGCACCTGTTCGTCGGCAACGTGGTCGACGCGGCCTTCGCCACCAACGACGAGGTGCACTACGGGCCGCGTTCGCAGGCCGGTGCGATCGCCCACCTCCCGGTGCCGGGCGGCACCGAGCCGTGCGCGTGCGGCCGTACGGGCTGCCTCCAAGTGGAGCTGAGCGAGCGGACGTTGTGCCGACGGGCCCGGGAGGCGGGGGTCATCGACTCGGTCAACCCGATGCACGTGGTGGCCGCCGCGGTGGCCGGGGACGCGGCTGCCCTGCGGCTGCTGGTGGAGCGGGCCCGGATGACCGGACGGGCGGCGGGACTGCTGCTCGACGTGCTCAATCCGGAGACCGTGGTGGTGACCGAGGTGGGTGTCATGCGCTTCGAGGACTGCCTGTCCGCGCTGCGGGAAGCGGCCGGAATACGTCGTGCGGCGGCCGTCCTGCCGACCAGTTTCCCGGATTCGGTGCTGGCGGTGGCGGGTGGTTCGGTTGCCCTTGACGTGCTGTATCGGGATCCGCTGGGTGCCTCACCAGAGGCTATTTAATTCAGAAACTCGGAATGTTGACAGAGGTCGCCCATGGCCGGGAACATCCTGCTCATGAACCCGCTCACGAGCTGTCGCACCCTCTGTTGCTGACACATTGCCGCGCATGAAGCGCGTGTTTCCGTCTGCGTGAGTTCACTTCTTCCGGCACCCTCCCCGTCCGGGATTCACCCGTTTCCGGTATTCGGCCTGCCTGGAATTCCTTCTGCCTTTCCGCCCCGTGCATCCAGGGAGTTCTCCCATGTCTGCTCCATCCGTCTCCGGCCTCGACCGCCGCCTGTTCCTCACCTCCCTGCTCGGCGCGTCCGCCGCCGTCGCGGGTCTCAGCGGCTGCGCCAAGGGCGACGCGTCCGCCGAGGCCAAGGGGGCCGCCACCAAGCCGCTCGCCGACAAGGTCCCGGCCGGCACCAGTCTGAAGATCGCCTCCTACCAGAACACGCAGCAGTTGCAGTTCAAGCTGGCGAAGCTGCCCAAGCTGCCGTTCACGGTGGCCGGCTGGGTGAACATCGGGGCCGGGCCGGACGTCATCAACGCGTTCCGCGCCAAGTCCCTGGACCTCGCCAACAACGCGGGCATCCCGCCGATCCAGGCGCACTACCAGGGCTTCGACGCGAAGATCGTGGCGATCAACATCACCCGCAAACCCAACTACCTCTTCGCCACCAAGCCCGGCAGCGACATCCGCACGGTCGAGGACTTCAAGGGCAAAAAGCTCGCGTTCTCGCAGGGCCAGGCCCAGGGCGTCGTACTGCTGCGGGCGCTGAAGAAGGCGGGCCTGAAGTACGACGAGGTGAAGCTGGTCCCGCTGACCAGCAACCAGTTCCTGACCGCCCTGCAGTCCGGCCAGGTGGACGTGGCCCCCCTCGGCAACACCCAGGCGCCCGCCTACCTCAGCCAGTACGGGTCCAAGGGCGCCCACACCATCCCCACCGACGTGGTCGACCTGCTCAACCTGCTGTGGGCGCCGCAGTCCGTGCTCGCCGACCCGGCGAAGGCCGCCGCGGTCGCCGCCTACATCCCCGAGTGGGCCAAGGGCCAGGTGTGGACGTACGAGCACCCGGACGTGTGGAACGAGGAGTTCTACGTCAAGACGCAGAACCTGACCCTGGAGCAGGCGCGGGGCATCTCCAAGCTCGCCAACAAGCCGCTGTTCCCGCCCAGCTGGGACGAGGCGATCCGCTGGGAGCAGGAGACGGCCGACCTGCTCGCCGAGGGCGGCTTCGTGAAGAAGTTCGACGTCTCCTCGCTCTTCGACCACCGCTTCGAAGCCATCGCCGCCAGGGCCGTACCGGCGGAGTACCGGAGGTGAGCGCCGTGACCACGACCACGACCGCCGTGGCGGCGACGGCAGCCGAGGAACTGCCGCAGGTCCGCCGGCGCCGCCGGCTCTCCCCCGGCCGTCAACTGCCCGCCGCCCGGCTCGTCGGCCCGCTGGTGGTGCTCGCCCTGTGGGCCGCCGCCTCGGCCGCCGGAGCGCTCGACACGGGTGCCATCCCGGCGCCCTGGACGGTGCTCAGGACGAGCGTCCACCTGTGGACCGACGGCACCCTGCCGACCGACGTGCTGACCTCGCTGAAGAGGGCCGCGTACGGCTTCGCGATCGGCCTGACCGCCGGGGTCGTCCTCGCGCTCGCCTCCGGGCTCAGCCGTACCGGTGAGGCGCTGATCGACGGGACCGTGCAGCTCAACCGGGCGATACCGACCCTCGGCCTGATCCCGCTGTTCATCCTCTGGCTGGGCATAGGCGAGACCTTCAAGATCGCCATCATCGCGATCGTCGTCTACATCCCCATCTACCTGAACACGCACTCCGCGCTGTCCGGCATCGACAGCCGGTTCGTCGAACTCGCCGAGGTGCAGGGCCTGTCGAGGCTCACCTTCATCCGTCAGGTCGTGATCCCCGGCGCGCTGCCCGGATTCTTCGTGGGACTCCGGCTCGGCGTCACCGGCTCCTGGCTGGGCCTGGTCGTCCTGGAGCAGATCAACGCCACCAGCGGCCTCGGCTACATGATGTTCCAGGCGCAGAACTACGGCCAGACCGACGTCATCCTGGTCGGCCTGCTGATCTACGGAATCTTCGGCCTGGTCTCCGACAGCGTGGTCCGTCTCGTCGAACGGAGGGTGCTGTCGTGGCGACGCACACTGAGCAGCTGACCCGTCCCGCCGTCCAGCTGCGGGGCCTGACCCGGTCCTTCGAGGGCCGTACGGTCCTCGACGGCATCGACCTCGATCTTCCCGCCGGCCAGTTCACTGCCCTGCTCGGGCACAGCGGCTCGGGCAAGTCGACGCTGCTGCGGGCGGTCGCCGGACTCGATCACGGGGTGGCCGGCGACGGGCAGCTCACCGCGCCCGAGCGGGTGTCGGTGGTCTTCCAGGACTCCCGGCTGCTGCCCTGGCGCCGGGTGCTGGACAACGTCCTGCTCGGCCTGGACGGCAAGGACGCCGAGGAGCGCGGCCGGGCCGCGCTGCAGGAGGTGGGCCTGGGGGGCCGCGAGCGGGCCTGGCCGGGTGAGCTGTCCGGCGGCGAGGCCCAGCGTGCCGCGCTCGCCCGCTCCCTGGTGCGTGAGCCCGAACTCCTTTTGGCGGACGAGCCGTTCGGGGCGCTGGACGCGCTCACCCGGATCAAGATGCACAACCTGCTGCGCGAGCTGTGGAAGCGCCACCAGCCCTCCGTGCTGCTCGTCACCCACGACGTGGACGAGGCGATCGTGCTCGCCGACCGGGTCCTCGTCCTGGACCGGGGCCGGATCGGCCTCGACCTCACCATCGACCGCCCCCACCCGCGCTCCTACCGCGAGCCGGTGCTGGGCGAATACCGCGAGCGGCTGCTGGCAGCCCTCGGTGTCACGGAGGACCACGCATGACCCGCCGGCTCCACCTGAACGCGTTCCTGATGAACACCGGTCACCACGAGGCCTCGTGGCGGCTGCCGGAGAGCGACCCGTACGCGCATGTCGACCTCGCCCACTACGTCGAGCTGGCGAGGATCGCCGAGCGCGGCACCTTCGACTCCCTCTTCCTCGCCGACGGCCCCCAGCTGTGGGGCAACCTGGCCCAGCGGCCGGCCGGTGCCCTGGAACCGCTGACCCTGCTGACCGCGCTGGCGACCGCCACCGAGCACATCGGCCTGATCGCCACCGCCTCCACCTCCTACAACTCCCCCTACAACCTGGCCCGCAAGTTCGCCTCGCTGGACATCATCAGCGGCGGCCGGGCCGGCTGGAACATCGTCACCACCGCGGGCGCCGAGGCCGCCCGCAACTTCGGCCTGGACGCCGAGCCCGCGCACGCCGAGCGCTACGCCAGAGCCGCCGAGTTCCTGGACGTGGCCCTCAAGCTGTGGGACAGCTGGGAGGACGACGCGATCGTCGCCGACAAGGCGGCCGGCGTCTGGGGCGACGACAACAAGATCCACCCGCCCCGGCACAAGGGGGCGTACTTCAGCGTCGAGGGCCCCCTCAACGTGCCGCGCTCCCCGCAGGGCTACCCCCTGCTGGTGCAGGCGGGCTCCTCGGAGGACGGCAAGGCCTTCGCCGCCCGGTACGCGGAGGCGGTGTTCACCGCCCAGCAGACCCTCGGGGACGCGCAGGCCTTCTACGCCGACCTCAAGTCACGGACCGCGAGGGCGGGACGGGATCCCGAGCACATCAGGGTGCTGCCCGGCATCGTCCCGGTGCTCGGTTCGACGGAGGCCGAGGCGCTGGCCAACGAGCGGATCCTCGAGGACCACATCGTGTACACGCACGGCGTGGGCCGCCTGGAGAGCCTGCTGCAACTGGAGCCCGGCACGCTGGAGCTGGACGCCCGGCTGCCCGAGGACCTGCCGCCCGAGTCCGCCGTCGAGGGCGCGAAGAGCCGCTACACGCTCATCGTGGAGCTGGCCCGGCGCGAGAAGCTCACCGTCCGGCAGCTGATCGGGCGGCTCGGCGGCGGACGCGGACACCTCACCTTCGCCGGGACGCCCGAGCAGGTCGCCGACCAGATCGAGACCTGGTTCACGCAGGGCGCCGCCGACGGCTTCAACATCATGCCGGCCGTGCTCCCCTCCGGTCTGGAGGCGTTCGTCGAGCACGTCGTACCGATCCTGCGCACCCGCGGCCTGCTCCGCACCGAGTACGACGGCCGCCCCCGCCAGACCCTGCGGGAGCGCTACGGCCTTCCCCGCCCCGCCAACCAGTACCTCACGCCCGCGTTCGCCTGAAAGGAACCCGCATGTCCATCGAGATCACCAAGGTCACCGCACGCATCGGCGCCCGCGTCCTCGGCGTCGACATCTCCAAGCCGCTCGCCCCGGAGCAGGTGGCCGAGATCCGCGAGGCCCTCAACGTCCACAAGGCGCTCGTGTTCGACGACGTCAACCTGGACGACGCGGGCCAGCAGGCCTTCGCCCGCCACCTCGGCGACCTCACCACCGCCCACCCGACGGTCGGCGCCGTCGACGGCTCCCCGAACGTGCTGCCCGTGGACAGCGAGCGCGGCCGTGCCAACCACTGGCACACCGACGTCACCTTCGTCCTCAACCCGCCGCAGGCCAGCACCCTGCGTTCGCTGACCGTTCCGCCGTACGGCGGCGAGACCCTGATCGCCAACCCGGCGGCCGCCTACCGCGACCTGCCCGAGCCGCTGCGGCACCTGGCCGACACCCTCTGGGCGGAGCACACCAACGACTACGACTACGCGGTGCCGAGCGAGGAGATCGACGAGGAGAAGGCCGCCCAGCGCGCCCAGTTCACCTCGATCAAGTACCGCACCGCCCACCCGGTGGTCCGGGTCCACCCGCTGACCGGGGAGCGCGGCCTGTTCATCGGCGGCTTCGCGCAGCGGATCGTCGGCCTGTCGGTGGGCGAGTCCCGCAAGATCCTCGACCTGTTCCAGTCGTACGTGACCCGCCCGGAGAACGTCCTGCGCCACCGCTGGTCGGAGAACCAGCTGGTCCTCTTCGACAACCGCATCACCCAGCACTACGCCATCGACAACTACGACGGCCGGCCCCGCCGGCTGCACCGGGTGACCGTCGCAGGCGACGTCCCGGTCGGCATCGAGGGCAAGGAGAGCTACTCGATCGAGGGCGACGCCTCGCACTACACGTCCGTGGCGGCGTAACCACCCTCTCACCCTGCGTACAGCAGGCGTCCGGATACTGGGCGGCCCCTCCGTGTGAGCGGACGGGCCGCCCAGACTGTGGGCGTTTTTGCCCGCCTATTGCACTGGACGAGCCGCGCCCATGCCCAGCACCACACTCGAGACGCCTCCCCAGCAGGAGAACGCCTCCCTCTCCCACGGTCTCAAGCAGCGCCACCTGTCGATGATCGCCCTCGGCGGTGTGATCGGCGCGGGCCTGTTCGTCGGCTCCGGCGCGGGTATCGCCGCCGCGGGTCCGTCCATCGTGATCGCCTACACCCTCTCCGGCCTCCTGGTGATGCTGGTGATGCGGATGCTCGGCGAGATGTCGGCCGCCCACCCCTCCTCGGGTTCCTTCTCCGCGCACGCCGAGCGGGCGATGGGCCCCTGGGCCGGCTTCACGGCGGGCTGGTCCTTCTGGGTCCTGCTGTGCACGGCCGTCGGGCTCGAGGGCATCGGCGCCGCGAACATCGTCCAGGGCTGGCTGCCGCACACGCCGCAGTGGATGTGGGTGGCGCTCTTCATGGTGGTCTTCTGCGGTGCGAACCTCGCCGCCGTGAAGAACTTCGGCGAGTTCGAGTTCTGGTTCGCCGCGCTGAAGGTCGGCGCGATCTCGCTGTTCCTGATCCTGGGTGTGCTGGCCGTCGCCGGTGTCCTGCCCGGCACACACTCCCCGGGTGCGTCGAACCTCACCGACTTCCTCCCGCACGGCAGTGAGGGCCTGGTCATCGGCCTGCTGGCCTCGGTCTTCGCCTACGGCGGCCTGGAGACGGTCACCATCGCGGCGGCCGAGTCGGAGAACCCGGTCAAGGGCGTGGCGAGCGCCGTGCGCACCGCGATGTGGCGGATCGCCCTGTTCTACATCGGCTCGATGGCGGTCGTGGTCACCCTCGTGCCGTGGAACTCCAAGGAGGTCGTGGCGAAGGGCCCGTACGTCGCCGCCCTCGACCACCTCGGCATCCCCGGTGCCGGCCAGCTGATGAACGTGGTCGTCCTGGTCGCCCTGCTCTCCGCCATGAACGCCAACATCTACGGCTCCTCGCGCATCGCCTACTCGCTGGTCCAGCGGGGTCAGGGCCCGAAGGCGCTGGCGAGGATCTCCGGCGGGGTTCCGCGCATCGCCGTCCTCACCTCCTGCGTCTTCGGCTTCGCCTGCGTGCTGCTCAGCTACTGGAGCCCGAACGGTGTCTTCCCCTGGCTGCTGAACATGATCGGCGCGGTGATCCTGGTCGTCTGGATCTTCATCGCCGTCTCCCAGCTGCTGCTGCGCCGCCGCGTGGAGCGGGAGGAGCCGCAGAAGCTGGTCGTACGGATGTGGGCGTTCCCGTTCCTCACCTGGGTCGCCCTGGCCGGCATGGCGGCGATCTTCGTCCTGATGGCCCGGCAGCCCGGCACCCGGGTGCAGCTGTACTCGACGGGCGGGATGACGCTGTTCCTGGCGGCCGTGGGCTATGCCTGGCAGCGGGCGCGCGCCGGGCGCTGACCCCGGGCTCTCCGGTTCGAGGCCCCCACGTACGACACGTGGAGGCCTTTGCGTTTCCACCGGGTACTTGTTGCTAGCCTGCAATTGCAAGGGAGTTGCAATAAGGTTCCGGAGGGGATCACCCATGCCCGTCTACACGCTGCCCGACCTGCCCTACGACTACTCCGCGCTCGCGCCCGTGATCAGCCCCGAGATCATCGAGCTGCACCACGACAAGCACCACGCCGCCTACGTGAAGGGCGCCAACGACACGCTGGAGCAGCTCGCCGAGGCGCGGGACAAGGAGTCGTGGGGCTCGGTCAACGGACTGGAGAAGAACCTGGCCTTCCACCTGTCCGGCCACATCCTGCACAGCATCTACTGGCAGAACATGACCGGTCCGAAGGGCGGCGGCGGCGAGCCGCTGGCCCAGGACGGCGTGGGTGAACTGGCGGAGGCGGTCAAGGAGTCCTTCGGGTCCTTCGCCGCCTTCAGGGCGCAGCTGTCCAAGGCCGCCGCCACCACCCAGGGTTCGGGCTGGGGCGTCCTCGCCCACGAGCCGCTCAGCGGCCGGCTGATCGTCGAGCAGGTCTACGACCACCAGGGCAACGTCGGCCAGGGCTCCACCCCGATCCTGGCCTTCGACGCCTGGGAGCACGCCTTCTACCTGCAGTACAGGAACCAGAAGGTGGACTTCGTCGAGGCCATGTGGCAGGTCGTCGACTGGCAGGACGTGGCCCGCCGTCACGAGGCCGCCAAGTCCCGCGCGAACGCCCTGCTGCTCGCCCCCTGAGACGTCCTGCCCCGTGATCGTCTTCTCACCCTTCACGTCGGCAGGCGGATGAAGGAGACGGCCCTCGCGAGAAGTGACTCGTGGGGGCCGTCTTCGCGGTTCAGGGCCGGCCGGCCGTCTCCGGCAGGAGGTTGCGGGCGAGCACGTTCAACGCTTCGGTGACGTCCCGCAACCGCTGCGGGTCGGCGGACCCCAGCATCGCGGCAAGAGCACTCTCGACGTCGGTTGCGCGGACCTGCGCCACGCGCTCGGACACCTCGGCCGCCGGGCGTACGAGCACACGGCGCCGGTCGGCGGGATCCGGCACGGTCCGCACCGATCCCGCCTCCTTCAGGCGAGCGACGGCCGCGGACACCTGACTCTGCGGCAGACCGGTGCGGGCGGCGATCTCGCCGACGGCGCTGCCGGGATGGGCCGCGACATCGCTGGCCACGACCAGCACCAGCCGGGCACTGCCCGCGTATCGGCCGGCCCCGCCAGGGGGCTCCGGCAGCGCTTCCTCACCGATCTTCATCAGGATGCGCCCCAGCAGGAACAGTTCGACTCCGTTCACACCGGCCAACGTACATCGAAATGGATCCATCGAGATTGATGCATCTCGATGGATGTATCGGGATTGATGTATCGAGTTCGATGGAATAACGTGAGTGGAGGACGCGGTGGACCGCCCGCCGCGACTGAAGGGGGTCACCATGCTCAGCACCACCGGGACGCTCGAAGCGCCAGGAGCGGTCCTGCACTACCAGCTCCGTGGCACCGGCCCCCTGCTGCTGATCTCGCAGAGCGGCGAGGGCGACGCCGACCGCAGCACGGACCTTGTCGCACAGCTCGAGGACGCCTACACCGTGGCCACCTACGACCGCCGTGGCCTCTCCCGAAGCCGACTCGCCGTCCCGGAACAGGGCGCGACGCTGGCCGAGCACGCCGACGACGTCCACCGCCTCCTGACAGCCCTCACCGACGCTCCCGCTCTCATGCTCGGCTGCAGTCTCGGAGCCGTGATCGGAATGCACGTCGCCGTGCGGCATCCGGGCCTGCTCCACACCCTGGTCGCCCACGAACCCGTCGCACCACGCCTGTTGCCCGGCGACGAGCGCTCCCGGCACGAGCACGAGCTCGCCGTCCTGCAGGAGCTCTACCTGCGGGAGGGCCTCGGCGCCGCCCTGCCGGAGATCGCCCGAACCCTGGGTATCGACCCCACCCACGCGGACGCCGAACCCGATCCGACCCCGCAGCCCATGAACAGCCAGCGCGTCGCCAACTTCGACTACTTCGTTCGGCACGACTTCACCGCGGCCATCCACGACACCCTCGACGTCGGTGCCCTGAGAAACACCGGCACCCGCATCATCCCCGCCGCCGGGAGCACCACCCCACGGGCCGTCTTCGACCGCCGGTGCGCGCGAGCCCTGGCAGAACTGCTCGACTGCGCGCTCCTGGAGTTTCCCGGTGGCCACAACGGAAACACCAGCCACCCCCGTGCCTACGCGAGCCGCCTCCGGCAGATCCTGGGCGGTGCCCGGCCCGACCCCGGGTGACGGCCTTACGGCACGTCCGGCTCGCACGGAACATTGAAGGAAAGGAGAGCAGCCGTGGGGCCGTCGAGGCGGATCTCGCTCACCGCTCCGTTGCGCAGCTTCGGCAGGACACGGCGGTATTCCGCGACCGGGATGCGCAGGAGCGAGCACAGGGTCAGTCGGAGCAGGGTGTTGTGGGCGACGACGAGGACCCGGTCGCCGGGGTGGGCGGCGGCGATCCGGCGCAGGGCGGCCGTGCCCCGGGCGACGGCGGCGCGCGGGTCCTCGGCGCCGGGGAAGGGATGGGCCACGGGGTCCGTCCGGAAGTCCTGGGCCGCCTGCGGGTTCTCCGCCTCGAACTCGGCGATCGTACGCCCCTCCAGCACGCCGAAGTCGCACTCCCGCAGGTCGTCCTCGCGGTGCGGAGTGAGGCCGAGGGCGCGGCAGGCGGGCTCGGCGGTGCGGACCGCCCGGGACAGGGCCGAGGTCCAGATCGCGTCCACGGGGTGGGCGGCGGCCCAGCGGCCCAGCGCCTCGGCCTGGGCGCGCCCGGTGTCGGTGAGGTCGATGTCGCTCACGCCGGCGTACCGGTTCTCCGCGTGCCAGACGGTCTGGCCGTGCCGGGCCAGCAGCAGGGTCGTACTCATGAGCCCGAAGTATCCCGGTGCAGCCGTGCCCGCGCATGCCTCGCGACCACCCCCGGCAGCCATCCCCGCGCCTCCAGTTCGTCGACCAGGCGGGCGTACGGCTCGGTGAAGCGGGCCGTGCGGTCCGGGCGGGGATCGACGCTCGTGCCGCTGCGGACCATGCCCTCGGCCGCGTCCGCGAGGGTGGGGGCCGCGCCCGTGCCGTACGCGGCCAGCGCCGACATGCCCAGCGCCGGCTCGGTCCGCTCGGGCACCCGCGCCGGGCGGCCGAGGACGTCCGCGCGCAGCTGCGTCCAGTAGGGGCTGCGGGCCGCGCCCCCGGTGAAGGTGAGGGGGCCGTCCAGGGGGGCGCCCAGGTGGTGCAGGTAGTCCAGGCACAGGCGTTCCGCGAAGGCCACCCCCTGGAGCAGGGCCGCCCACAGGTCGGCGTCCGAATCCGGGTCGCCAAGGAGGAGGGCGGTGGCGTGCGGGGCGCGAAAGGGGAAGCGTTCTCCCGGGGAGACGAGGGGGTAGGCGACGGCGTTCGACGGTTCGAAGGCCGCGGCCCGGGCGTCCAGTACGGCCGGGTCGGCGCCCGGGAAGCGGGCGGTGAGCACTCCGGCGCCGACGCTGGAGGCCCCGCCGGGCAGCCACGTGCCGTCGGGGGCACGGTGGTTGTAGACCACGCCGGCCGGGTCGCGGACCGGTTCGGCGGCGGCCCCCTTCAGGACCAGGGTCGTGCCCAGCACCGAGTTCCAGGCGCCCTCGCGCAGCGCTCCGGAGGCGATCTGTGCCGCGCAGCCATCCGTCATGCCCGCGACGACAGGGGTGCCGGCGGGTATGCCGGTGGCCTCGGCGGCGGCCCGGCAGACCTCACCGAGCCGGGTGCCGGGCCGTACGACGTCCGGGAGGGTGCCCGCGGGGAGCCCGGTGAGATCCGGCCAGCGTTCGCGCTCCACGTCGTACGCCGTCTTCAGGGCGTGGCTGGAGTCGGTGGGCACCCTGTGCCCGACCAGGCGTGCGGTGATCACGTCCGGCTGGTGCGCCGGCCGGCCCGGGCCGTGCCGGTCCACGAGCCAGCGCACCTTCGGCAACGCCCAGGTGTCCTGCACCGCGAGCCCCGCCGACCGCAGCCGTCCCGCCTCGGAAGCGGCCCGCCCGTCGTCGTACATCAGCGCCGGACTCACCGGGCGGCCGGTGTCGTCCGTGAGCAGCACGGTACCGGAGGTCCCGCACACCGCGAGTCCGCCCACCCGCGTCCGCACCCCGTCGAGCGCCCGCCGGCAGGCCGCGCACACCGCCTCCCACCACTCCGCCGGATCCTGCTCGTGCCGCACACCCTCGCGCCGCCCGCGCTCCAGGGGTGCCGTACCGCTGCCGAGGACGCTGCCGTCGGCCGTCACGAGCAGGGCGCGCACCCCTTGCGTGCCGAGATCGATTCCGAGCCACGCCGACCTCATCCGAACCTCCCGCGCATCGCGACCAGTTCTGTGAACTTCCCACGCTCTTCTGAGATTTCCCCCTCATTTCCCCGTGCACAAGGGATTGACGAACATCCGCCGCCGTTACACCCTCTGTTGTCGAGTCGACTCACCGTGTTAACCGCCCGACCCCACCGCCCCACCGACGGAGGTACGGATGGACAGGCACGTGCACGACCGCCGACGCTTCCTGGCTCTCACGGGAGCCCTCACCGCCGCCACCGCGGCGGCCCCGCTGCTGTCCGCCTGCGGCACCGGTTTCGGCGGCAACGGAGGCGACAAGGGTGGTGGTTCGGCCGCCGACGACGTCACCGGCGCCTTCGACTGGAAGCGGGAGAAGGGCGCCACCGTCAGGGCGCTGCTCAACAAGCACCCCTACACGGACGCCCTGATCGCCGACCTGAAGTCCTTCACCGAGAAGACCGGCATCGAGGTGCGATACGACGTCTTCCCCGAGGACAACTACTTCGACAAGCTCACCGTCGACCTCTCGAGCGGGCGCGCCTCGTACGACGTCTTCATGCTCGGCGCCTACATGGTCTGGCAGTACGGGCCACCGGGCTGGCTGGAGGACCTCGGCCCCTGGATGCGCAACTCCTCGGCGACCGGCGCCGAATGGGACCAGGCCGACTTCTTCCCGAACCTGCTGCAGGCCGACCAGTGGTCGCTGAAGGCGGGCGCGCCGCTCGGGCAGGGCGGGCAGTACGCGCTGCCGTGGGGCTGGGAGACCAACGTGGTCGCCTACAACACCGAGGTGTTCGGCAGACTGGGGCTGAAGCCCGCCGAGTCCTTCGGCGAGCTGCGCGAGCTGGCCGGGGCGATCAAGAGGAAGGCTCCGGGTGCCGGGTTCGACGGCATGTACGGGATCGCCGTACGGGGGTCGAGGAGCTGGGCCACCATCCATCCCGGGTTCATGACGATGTACGCCCGCAACGGGCTGCACGACTTCACCGTCGAGGGCGGAAAGCTCACCCCCGCCATGAACACCCCGAAGGCCGTCGCCTTCACCGAGGACTGGGCCCGCATGGTCGAGCAGGGCGGGCCGCCGTCCTGGACGTCCTACACCTGGTACCAGTGCTCCGGCGACCTCGGCGCCAAGAAGGCCGGGATGCTGTTCGACGCGGACACGGCCGCCTACTTCCAGGCGGTGAAGGGGGCGAGCCCGGCCTCCGGGAAGATCGCCTTCCATCCCGGGCCGAAGGGGCCGGACGGTTCGCTCGCCACCAACATGTGGATCTGGTCGCTCGGCATGAACGCCAGGAGCAGGCGCAAGAGCGCCGGCTGGCTGTTCCTGCAGTGGGCCACCGGGAAGGAGCACCTGCGCAGAGCCGCCCTCGAGAACAACCACATCGACCCGGTGCGCAGGTCGATCAGCCAGGACGGCGCCTACAAGGACAAGATGCGGCACCTGCCGGGCTTCCTGGACACCTTCGAGACGGTCGTGGACCAGACGAAGATCCAGTTCACCCCGCAGGCGCAGTTCTTCGACGCCACCACCAGCTGGGCGGCGGCCCTGCAGGAGATCTACGGCGGCAAGAACGCGAGGGCCGTGCTGAACGGGCTGGCGAGCGACCTGAAGTCCAAGGTGGGTTGAGGGCCATGGGCCTGCGGACCGCCCTGCGGCCGTACTTCCTCGTCGTCCCGGCGCTGCTGCTGACCTGCGGAATCCTCTACCCCTTCGGCCTCGGGCTCTACTACACGCTGTTCGACTTCTCGGCGAGCAAGCCACAGCCGGACATGGTCCGCCTGCACAACTACGAGACGGTCTTCACGCAGGACGCCTTCTGGAACTCGGCCTGGGTGACCGTGCTCTACGCGGTCGGCGCGGCCGCCGTGGAGACCCTGCTCGGCGTCGCGGTCGCCCTGCTGCTGCACCGGTCGTCCCTGGTCGGCCGGATCCTGGAGAAGATCCTGATCCTTCCGCTGATGATCGCCCCGGTGATCGCGGCGATCATGTGGAAGCTGATGCTCCAGCCCTCGGTGGGCGTGGTCAACCACCTGCTGAAGCCCTTCGGACTCGGCGGGGTGCAGTGGACGGACACGCCGGCGGGCGCCCTGTTGTCGTCGATCGCCGTCGACGTCTGGGTCTACACCCCGTTCGTGGCGATACTGGCGCTGGCCGGTCTGCGGTCGCTGCCCACCTCCCCCTTCGAGGCGGCGGCCGTGGACGGCGCCGGCTGGTGGTACACCTTCCGGCGGCTGACCCTGCCGATGCTGTGGCCGTACGTCCTGGTCGCGGTGATCTTCCGGTTCATGGACTCGCTGAAGGTCTTCGACATCATCTACGCCCTGACCGAGGGCGGCCCCGGCGACTCGACGGTGGTGCTGCAGATCCGCGCCTACCTGGAGGCGATCCGCTTCCAGCGCTACTCCTTCGGGATCAGCTACACGATCGTGCTGTGGGCCGTGGTGTACCTGGCCGCGATGGTGCTCGTCCGGCATCTGGGGCGCATCCAGCGGAAGGCGGCCGAGGCCAAGTGACCCACCGGAAACGGCTGCTGGGGTGGCTCGCGGATGCCGCCCTCGTCCTCTACTTCGTCTTCGCGCTCTTCCCGATCGCCTGGATGGTGATCCTGTCCCTCAAGCCCGCCGACCAGCTCTTCAGCACCTACTTCTCCTTCACCCCGACGCTGGACTCCTACCGGACCGTGCTGGGCGACAGCGAGGGCATCCCGTTCGTGCGGTTCTTCGTCAACAGCCTGGTGGTGTCGGTGGGCGCGGTCGTGCTCTCGCTGGTGGTCGGCCTGCCGGCCGCGTACGCCTCGGCGCGCTGGCGGTTCCGGGGCTCGGAGAACCTGATGTTCACGCTGCTGTCGTTCCGGTTCGCGCCCGAACTCACGGTGATCATCCCGCTGTTCGTGCTCTACCAGAAGCTGGGACTGTTCGACACCTACGTCGGCATGGTGTGGGTGCTGCAACTGGTCACCCTGCCACTGGTGGTGTGGATCATGCGGTCGTACTTCGCCGATCTGACGCCGGAGCTGGAGCAGGCCGCGCTGCTCGACGGCTACTCCCGCAAGCAGGCCTTCTTCAAGGTGGCCCTGCCGCTGGTGAAGCCCGGCATCGCGGCCGTGTCCCTGCTGGCGTTCATCTTCGCCTGGAACAACTTCGTCTTCCCGCTCATCCTCACCTCCAGCTCGGCGCAGACCGTGACCGTGGGCGCGCTGTCCTTCCTCGGCGGCGACCGGCCCAAGTACAACCTCACGGCCGCCGCCGCGCTGGTCTCCGTCGTACCGCCGCTGCTGCTGGCTCTGACCATCCAGCGGTATCTGGTGCGCGGGCTGTCGTTCGGGGCGGTGAAGTCATGAGCGTGGCGCTGCGGGACGTGCACAAGACGTACGGGAGGACCACGGCCCTCGACGGGCTCGATCTTGAGGTCGAGGAGGGTGAGTTCTTCTGCCTGCTCGGGCCCTCCGGCGCGGGCAAGACCACGACGCTGAAGACCGTCGCCGGGCTGGAGCGGCCCGACTCCGGGACCGTCGAGATCGACGGCCGCGACATGCGGGACGTGGAGCCCTACGACCGGGGCGTGGCCATGTGCTTCGAGAGCTACGCCCTCTACCCGCACCGGTCCGTCTACGACAACCTCGTCTCACCCCTGCGCTCCCCGAGACACCGGCTGCCGGCCGCCGAGGCCCGCGACCGGGTCGCCGCCGTCGCCGAACTGCTCGGTGTCGGCGCCCTGCTGGACCGGTCGGTGGGGCAGTTGTCGAACGGGCAGCGGCAGCGGGTCGCCCTCGGCCGGGTGCTGGTCCGCCCGGCCCGCGCCTTCCTCCTGGACGAGCCGCTCTCCCACCTGGACGCCAAGCTGCGCCAGCAGATGCGGGCGGAGCTGAAGGCGATCGGGGCCGTCCGGCGGACCACCACCCTGTACGTCACCCACGACTCCGTCGAGGCGCTGGCGCTCGGGGACCGGATCGGGGTCGTCCGGGACGGGCGGATCGTGCAGACCGGCACCCGGGAGGACATCTGGTACCGGCCCCACGACACCGAGGTCGCCCGGGCCTTCGGACGGCCCCGGATCAACCTGCTGCCCGGGACGGTGACCGAGAGCGGGGCCTTCCGTTCGGTGGACGGCGCGCTCGAACTGCCGCTGCCGGTACGGGTTCCCGCGGGCGGCGAGGTGCTGGTCGGCCTGCGCCCCCGGGACGTCTCCCTGGCCGGGGAGGGCCACCGGCTCACCGGAACCGTGTACGTCACCGAGGTGCTCGGGCGGTCCGTCGAGGTCACGGTGCGGATCGGCACGCAGCACCTGTCGCTCGTCGTGCCGCGGAGCGAGGCGGCCGGGCTGCGTCCCGACGATCCGGTCCGCCCGGCCGTCCGGCCTGAGAACCTGCTGGTGTTCGAGGCCGACCGGCCGGAGCGCCCAGGACGACGAATCGGGAAGAGCACGTGATGAGCAGTGGTGCACAGCAGGGACCCGCGGCCCGGCAGGCCGCCATGGCCGAACTCGTGCTGGCCGAGGGCTCGGCCACGGCGGCCGAGCTGGCCGAGCGGTTCGGGGTGAGCCTGATGACCATCCACCGGGACCTGGACGAACTCGAACGGCAGGGCATCGTACGGAAGTTCCGGGGCGGGGTGACCGCGCAGCCGTCCGGGGTGTTCGAGTCGAACGTGCAGTACCGGCTGAAGACCATGCGCCCGCAGAAGGCCGCGCTCGCCGAGCACGCGCTGCGCCACGTAGAACCCGGTATGGCGATCCTCCTCGACGACTCCACCTCCACCCTGGAGATAGCGCGCCGGCTCCGCCTCGGCGAGATCACCCCGCTCACGGTCGTCACCAACTTCCTGGAGGCGGTCAACCTCCTCGCCGACCAGCGGGGCATCCATCTGATGGCCCTCGGCGGCGACTACGACCCGCTGCACTCCTCCTTCCTCGGAGTGTCCTGCGTGGAGGCGGTCGAACAGCTGCGCGTGGACGTGTGCTTCGCCTCGACCTCGGGCGTGCACGGCGGCTACGCCTACCACCAGGAGCAGCACATCGTCTCCGTGAAGCGGGCGATGCTCGACGCGGCCGCCCGCAACGTGCTGCTGGTCGACCACGGCAAGCTGGGCCGGGTCGCCCTGCACCGGGTCGCCCCGCTCTCCCGGTTCGACCTGCTGCTGGTGGACGACGGGGCGTCCGCCGAGGCGCTGCGCGACCTGGACGAGCACAAGGTGCGCTACGAGGTGTGCGCCACGGATCCGAGGGAGGGCGATGACCGCGCTGGAGCTGCGTGAACTGCGCAAGACGTACCGGTCGCGGGGTCGCCCGGCGGTGGAGGCGGTGCGGGGGCTCGACCTGAGCCTGAAGTCGGGCGAGCTGCTGGGGCTGCTGGGCCCGTCGGGCTGCGGGAAGTCCACCACGCTGCGGATGATCGCGGGGCTGGAGGCGGTGACCGGCGGGGACATCCTGGTCGGGGGCGCCTCGGTGGTCGGCCGTCCGGCACAGCGGAGGAACGTCGGGGTCGCGTTCGAGAACTACGCGCTGTACCCGCCGCTGACGGTCGCGGAGAACCTGGCGTTCGGGCTGCGGGCCCGCAGGCGTGCCGAGCGGGGAGACGTCTCCCGCAAGGTCGCCGAGATCGCCGAGCGGGTCGGCTTGACCGATGTCCTCGACGCCCGCCCGGCGGGGCTGTCCAGCGGGCAGAAGCAGCGCGTGTCCCTGGCCCGGGCGCTGATCCGGGAACCGGACGTGCTCCTCCTGGACGAGCCGCTGTCCCATCTGGACGCGGCCCAGCGCGACACCACCCGCCGTGAACTCAAGCGCCTGCAGCGGGACCTGGGCCACACCACGATCCTGGTCACGCACGACCAGGAGGAGGCCCTGTCCCTCGCCGACCGGATCGCCGTCATGCGGGACGGCGTGATCCAGCAGCTCGGCACCCCCTACGAGATCTACGACAGCCCGGCCACCACCTTCGTGGCGGACTTCGTCGGCGAGCCCGCGATCAACCTGCTGCCAGGCATCGCCGACGCCGGCGGCCAGGCGCGCCTCGCCGCCGGGGCGCGGGTCGCGCTGCCGGTGCCGGTGGCCCCGGACCGGCCCGTGGTGGTCGGCATCCGCCCCGAGGACCTGGCCCTCACCGGCGACGAGGGCATCCCCGCCCGCGTGGTGGCCCACGAGCCGCTGCTGGAGTCGGGCATCGCCACCCTCGCCCTCGACGGGGTGGAAAGGCACCTGGTGGTGCTCACCGGGCCCGAGGTGCGCCTCGCGCACGACGAACAGGTCCGGGTGGCGGCCGGGCTCACGCATGTCTTCGACGCCGAGACGGGAGACTCCCTGCGATGACCTCCAGCGTGCGTGTGGTGGCCGCCGGCGACCACTTCGTCCTGCCGTCGCTGATCGCCGAGGCCCTGGGCCGGGAAGCAGCCTGTGAGGTGCGGGAACTGACCCTCGGCTGGCCCCTCGAGCCCTTCGGGCCGGTCGCCGAGGTGAGCGAGGCCAGCGACGCCGAGGACGAACTGATCGGCGCCCTGCGGGGCGCGCAGGTGCTGGTCACCCAGATGGGGCCGGTCACCGAACGCGTCCTCGGCGCGTGCCCGCAGCTGCGGCTGGTGGTGGTCTGCCGGGGCGGGCCGGTCAACGTCAATCTGGACGCCGCCGGGCGACACGACGTACGGGTGTGCTTCGCGCCGGGCCGCAACGCCACGGCGACCGCCGAGTTCACCGTCGGCCTGCTCCTCGCGGCCCTGCGCCGCATCCCCCAGGCCCATGAACTCCTCGCGCGGCAGGGGAGTTGGGCCGGATCGGCGTACTACACCTACGAACACAGCGGCCTGGAGCTGGAGGACCTGCCGGTCGGCCTGGTCGGCTACGGCGCGGTGGGCAGCCGGGTGGCGCGAGTGCTGTGCGCCTTCGGGGCGCGGGTGATGGTGTACGACCCCTATGTGCGCGGCGAGGTGCACGGGCTGCGCGTGGCCTCGCTGGACGACCTCCTGCGCCGCTCCGCCGTGATCACCCTGCACGCCCGGCTCACCGCCGAGACCCGGGGGCTGATCGGCGCCCGCGAGCTGGCGCTGCTGCCGCCCGGCGCGGTGGTGGTGAACGCGGCCCGGGGTCCGCTGCTGGACGAGGAGGCGCTGTGCGACGCGCTGGAGAGCGGGCGGCTGGCGGCGGCGGCCCTGGACACCTACGCCCGTGAACCGCTCCCGCCCGGCTCCCGGCTGCCCGGGCTCGCCGACCGTGTCGTCCTCACCCCGCACCTGGGCGGGGCCAGCCGGGCGGTGGCGGAGAAGGCCGCGCGGATCGCCGCCGCCGAGGTGGGGCGGTGGGTGCGCGGGGAACCGCTCGCGCACTGTCTGACCTGAGAAGCTGCCGGGAGGCGGGCATGTTCGTCGGGATCGATGTGGGCACATCCACGGTCAAGGCCGCCGCCTTCGACGGCACCGGCCACCAACTGGCCGTAGAGACACGACCGGTGGGCCTCGACCTGCACGACGGGGCCGTGGAACAGGACATGGAGGAGGTGTACGGGGCCGTCGTCGCTGTGCTGGAGGCCCTGACCGGGCAGGTGCCGGGGCCGGTGGAGCTGGCCGGGCTGACCGGGCAGGGCGACGGGGTGTGGCTGGTGGACGCGGCGGGCCGCCCGGTGCGGCCGGCGGCCTCCTGGATGGACGGCCGGGCCCATGAGCTGGTGGACCAGTGGCTCGCGGACGGCACCTTCGAGGCCGTCTTCCGGCGCACCGGCGGCGCCATGTTCCCGGGCTGCCCGGGCCCGCTGCTGGCCTGGCTGGACCGGCACGAGCCGAAGTCCCTGGACGCGGCCGCGGCGGCCGTCTACTGCAAGGACATGGTCTTCCAGCGGCTGGCCGGCACCGCACGGGCGGTGACGGACGTGTCGGACGCGTCGATGCCGTTCCTGGACCCGCGCACCCGGTCCTACGACGGCCGGGTGGTGGAACTGCTCGGCCTGACCCACCGCCGGCACCTGCTCGCCCGGATCGGCGACCCGGTGGCGACCGGCGAGGCGCACGAGGGGCTGCCGCCCGGCACCCGGCTGGCGAACGGCCCGTACGACCTGCCCGCCTGTGCGCTCGGCGCGGGGGTCACCGCGCCCGGCGACGGGCTGCTGATCGTCGGCACCTGCCTGGCGAGCCTGGTCGCCACCACCGAGCTGGACCTGGGCGGTGAACCGGCCGGCCTGTACATCTCCACCGACCGGCCCGGCCACTGGCTGCGCGCGATGCCCGCGATGGTCGGCACGGCGGCCCTGGACTGGGTGCTGAGGACGACGGGGGTCCGGCATCCGGAGGTCGACGACCTGCTGGCCGCCACCCCGCCCGGCGCGCACGGCGTGCGTGTGCTGCCGTACTTCGCACCCTCCGGCGAGCGCGCCCCCTTCGTGGAGCCCCGGCTGCGGGCCGAACTCACCGGTGTCTCACTGGAGTCGACGTCCGCCGATCTGATCCGCGCCACCTGCGAGGGCATCGGCTACGCGGCCCGGCACTGCCTGGCGGCGGCGGGCCTGACCGGGACGCTCGCGGTGTGCGGGGGCGGCACCCGCAGCCCCGCCTGGATGCGGCTCCTGGCCGACGTCCTGGGCCGCCCGCTGCGGGTGGTCGAGGGCGAGGTGGGCGCACGGGGCGCGGTGCTCGCGGCGGCCGAGCGGTACGGGGTCGCGCTGGACGCCGATCTCTGGACCCGGCCGACGCGCGTGGTGGAACCCGACGCCGACCGGGCGGCGTACTACACGAAGGGCTACGAGGAGCATCTGGAGCGACTGGCGACGGCCAGGGACCGGGCGCGGCGGTGACCGCTGCCCGGCCCGTGACCGTCGGGGAGGGTGCTACATGGAGTTCAAGCGATGCCCGAGCTGCGGCGGCCCGCTGCAGGCGTTCCGGCCGCTCAGCGACGAGGAGAAGGTACACGTCCGCAAGGAGAAGTCGGGGCACGCGCCCGATGCCTACGTCCGCTGCACCAGGGAGGGGTGCCGCCGCTACCAGCGCAGCTGGAACTGGACCGACGGCGGCTGGTTCCCCCCCTCCCGAGGACACGTGACGGGTCAGAGGTTGCTGAAGTCCGGGCCCTTGGTGCGGGTCCGCTTGATCTCGTAGAAGCCGGGGACAGAGGCGACCGCCAGGGTGCCGTCCCACAGGCGGGCCGCCTCCTCGCCCTTGGGGGCGGGGGTGACGACCGGGCCGAAGAAGGCGATCTGCTCGCCGTCGGGGCCCGGGACCGCGATGACCGGGGTGCCGACGTCCTGGCCGACCTTCTCGATGCCCTCCTTGTGGGAGGCGCGCAGCTCCGCGTCGAACTCGAAGTCCTGCTGCTCGGCGTACTCGATCAGCTCGGCGGGCAGGCCGACGTCCGCGAGCGCGCCGGCGACGGCCTCCAGGGTCGAGCCCTCGCCGTTGTTGTGGATCCGGGTGCCGAGCGCGGTGTAGAGGGGGCCGAGGATGTCCGCGCCGTGCTTCTGCCAGGCCGCGGTGACCACGCGCACCGGCTGCCAGGCCGTGGTGGCGAGCATCTCCCGGTACGACTCGGGCAGCTCGTCCAGCCGGTTCTCGTTGAGGACGGCGAGGCTCATGATGTGCCAGCGGACCTCGATGTCGCGGACCTTCTCCACCTCCAGCACCCAGCGGGAGGTCATCCAGGCCCAGGGGCACAGCGGGTCGAACCAGAAGTCCACGGGGGTCTTGCCGGACGTGGTCGCGGTCTCGGACATGTCTCTCCTCGGCGAAACGGGCTTTTGAAAGCCCAACATTCCCGCTCGCCCCCTCATTCCCTGGTGCCCCTGTCAGGGGCGCATGGCAGGATCGGTCCTGTTCTGAGGTGTCCAAGCGACCACGAGGGAGTGCCGCCCGTGCCCGGTGAGAATCTGTCCCGCGACGAGGCCCGGGAGCGGGCCGCCCTGCTGTCCGTCGACGGGTACGAGGTGGCGCTCGACCTGCGCTCCGCCGTCGGTGACGGGAACGGGGAGCCGCGCACCTTCCGGTCGGTGACCACGATCAGGTTCCGCTGCAACGAGCCGGGCGCGTCCAGCTTCGCGGACCTGATCGCGCCGAGCGTGACGTCGGTCACGCTCAACGGCAAGGACCTGGACCCCGGCGAGGTGTTCGACGGCTCCCGGATCGCCCTGGAGGACCTGGCCGCCGAGAACGAACTGGTGGTCGACGCCCGGTGCGCCTACTCCCGCACCGGTGAGGGCCTGCACCGCTTCGTGGACCCCGAGGACGGCGAGGTCTACCTCTACACCCAGTACGAGCCGGCCGACGCCCGCCGGGTCTTCGCCAACTTCGAGCAGCCGGACCTGAAGGCCCCCTACCGCTTCGAGGTGCAGGCGCCCGAAGGGTGGACGGTGTGGAGCAACGGCGCCGGTGAACTCGCCGACGGGGTATGGCGGTTCGCGGAGACGAAGCCGATCTCGACGTACATCACCTGCGTGGTGGCGGGGCCGTACCACTATGTGACGGACTCCTACGAGCGGACCTTCGAGGACGGCACGAAGCTGGAGATCCCGCTCGGCGCGATGTGCCGCAAGGGCCTCGCGCCCTACTTCGACGCCGACGACGTCTTCCTGGTCACCAAGCAGGGCCTGGACTTCTTCCACGACCACTTCGACTATCCGTACCCGTTCGGCAAGTACGACCAGGCGTTCGTGCCCGAGTACAACCTGGGCGCGATGGAGAACCCGGGTCTGGTGACCTTCCGCGAGGAGTACATCTTCCGCGGGAAGGTGACGCAGGCGTCGTACGAGGCCCGGGCCAACGTCATCCTGCACGAGATGGCCCACATGTGGTTCGGCGACCTGGTCACCATGGTGTGGTGGGACGACCTGTGGCTGAAGGAGTCCTTCGCGGACTTCATGGGCACGTTCGCCAACGTCGGCGCGACCCGCTTCACCGCCGCCTGGATCACCTTCGCCAACCGCCGCAAGGCCTGGGCCTACCGCGCGGACCAACTGCCCTCCACGCACCCGATCACGGCGGACATCCGCGACCTGCAGGACGCCAAGCTCAACTTCGACGGCATCACCTACGCCAAGGGCGCCTCCGTGCTGAAGCAGCTGGTGGCGTACGTCGGCCGGGACGCCTTCCTCGAGGGCGCCCGCCGCTACTTCAAGCGGAACGCGTACGGCAACACGCGCCTGGGCGACCTGCTGTCGGTGCTGGCGGAGACCAGCGGCCGGGACATGACCGTGTGGGCCCGCTCCTGGCTGCAGACGGCCGGGGTGAACTCGCTGACCCCGCAGGTGCTGCTGGACGCCGAGGGCCGGGTGGCCGAGCTGGCGGTGGTGCAGGAGGCGCCGGAGTCGCACCCCGAGCTGCGCCCGCACCGGGTCGCGGTGGGCCTGTACCGCCGTACGCCCGCGGGAGCGCTGGAGCGGTACGCGCGCGTGGAGACGGACGTGGAGGGTCCGCGCACGGTCGTGGCGGAGCCGGCCGGTGCCGAGGCGCCGGAGCTGGTGCTGGTCAACGACGACGACCTGACCTACTGCAAGATCCGCTTCGACGAGACCTCGCTGCAGACCCTGCGCGCGCACCTGGGTGAGCTGACCGACCCGCTGGCGCGCGCCCTGTGCTGGTCGGCGCTGTGGAACCTCACCCGGGACGCCCTGCTGCCGGCGCGCGACTTCGTGGACCTGGTGCTGCGGTTCGCGGGCCGGGAGTCCGACATCGGCGTGCTGCAGATGCTGCACGCCTGGGCGAACTCGGCGCTGGTGCACTACGCGGCGCCGACGTGGCGGGCGACGGGCGAGGCGCTGCTCGCCGAGGGCGCGCTGCGCGAGCTGCGGGCCGCGGAGGCCGGCAGCGAGCACCAGCTGGCCTGGGCGCGCTTCTTCGCGACGGTCGCCTCCACCGAGGAGGACCTTGCCCTGCTGAAGGGCCTGCTTGACGGCACCGGGACGGTCGAGGGCCTGGAGGTTGACCAGGAGCTGCGCTGGGCCTTCCTGGAGCCGCTGGCGGCCCACGGGGTGGCCGACGAGTCCGCGCTGGCGGCCGAACTGGCCCGCGACGACACGGCGTCCGGCAAGCGCCACCAGGTCCGCTGTCTGGCCGCGCGCCCGTCGGCGGCGGTCAAGGCGCAGGCCTGGGCGCAGGTCGTGGAGTCCGACGCCCTGTCGAACGCGCTGGTGGAGGCGACGATCACGGGCTTCGACCAGCCCTCGCAGCGGGAGCTGACGGCGCCGTACGCCCAGTTGTACTTCGCGGCGATCGAGCGGGTGTGGCGGGAGCGGTCGATCCAGATCGGGATGGACGTCGTACGAGGCCTGTTCCCCTCCTTCCAGGACCGTCCGGAGACGCTGGAGGCGACGGACGCGTGGCTGGAGTCCCACGCGGACGCGGCGCCCGCGCTGCGCCGGCTCGTGCTGGAGGCGCGGGACGACCTGGCGCGGTCCCTGCGCGGACAGGCGTGCGACGCGGCGACCGCCGGAGCCTGATCGTTGGCCTGAGCTTGCCCGGTCGGTGACCGTTACGGAATTCAGGCAATAGGAGCCGTAACCCCTGGTCCGCACCTGATTGGACCAGGGGTTTTCCGTGCCTACTCGGCACCCGAACACCCGTCCTTTAGTTCCACCTTGTCCGCATTCCTCGACGAGCGTGTAACAACGGTTAAAGAAGGGACCGCACGCGGGAACTTCGAGGCCATGACGCACAACACCCCGCTCTCCCCCCGCCCCCTCCGTCATCTCTCCGACGTCCGGCGCCGCGTCCTGACGGTGGCCCAGCTCCGGTCCCAGGGCGTCTCGACGGCCGAGCTGAACGATCAGTGCCGCCCCGGCGGCGCCTGGCAGTTGCTGCTGCCGAACGTGGTCCTGCTGCACCCCGGCCCGCCGACGAGCGAGGAGCGGCTGCACGGGGCGCTGCTGTACGCGGCACGGGAGTCGGTCCCGGGCGGCGTCCCGGTACAGCCCACCGCCGACGAGCCCCACCGTCCGGTGTACGCGGAGGTCGCGATCACGGGCCTCGCCGCCCTGACCCTGTACGGCTTCTCCTCCGCCCCGTCGCTGCTCTCCCTGGACCGCGTCGACGTGCTGGTCCCCCGGCTGCGCCGGCTGCGCTCCAGCGGCTACGTCCGCATCCTGCGCACCTCCGGTCTTCCCGCCCCCCGCGCGGTGACGGGCCTGCCGGTGGCGCCGGTGCCGCGCGCACTGGCGGACGCGGTGGCGGAGCTGACGGACGCGGAGGCGGTGCGGCTGCTGCTGACCGAGGCCGTACGCGGTGGTCATTGCGAACCGGCGTCCGTGGTGCGCGAGTTGACCCAGGCGAAGCTGCTGACCCGCCCGCACGTGGTGGACGCCGTGGACTCGCTGCTCGCCGAGGGCCGGGCGATCGCCGAGGACCGCCTCTACCGGATGGTCCGCGAGTTCGGCCTGCCCGACCCCGTCTGGAACGTGGACCTGCGCCTGCCGGGCGGACCCCACCTCGGCGGGCTGGACGCGTACTGGCCGCGGCAGGCGGTCGCGCTGGAACTCGACACCCGCGCACCCCGCCAGGACGACGACGCCCTCTGGTCGGAATACGCCCGCAAGCGCGAGCACTTCGAACGTCTGGGCATCACGGTCGTCCACATCACACCCAGGAAGCTCCGCGACTCCCCGGAACAACAGGCGACCGTGGTCCGTACGGCCCTGATGGCGTCGGGCGACCGTGACCCGGCGGCGTATGTCGTGGTGCTGCCCCGGTAGTGACGGACCAGGGCCGCATCAGGAGGGGGGAAGAGGAGGGGCCACCGGGCCGAACACCCCGGTGGCCCCTTTCATGTCCAACTCTCCTTGCCGGCAGGCGCGTTACTGTGACCGGATGAGCGATGAAGCCGTCGTGCTGCGCCCTGCCCGCGAGGACGATCTGACCTTGCTGGAACGGTTTCTGCTGGAGCCGGATACCGCCGGGCCGTTCCAGTGGTACGGCTGGTCGGACCCCGGGCGGTTCAGGCGCCGCTTCACCGAGAACGGGCTGCTGGGCGAGGACGGCGGCCTGCTGATCGTGGAGTCCGCCGCCGACCCGCTCGGATTCGTCGCCTGGCGCAGACGCGTCATCTCGCCCTCCACCCACTGCTGGAACATCGGCGCCCAGCTGCTGCCCGAGGCCTGTGGGCGCGGCATCGGAACCCGTGCCCAGCTGGAGCTCGTCCGCCACCTGTTCGCCCACACCCCCGTGCAGCGGATCGAGGCCGACACCGAGGTCGGGAACATCGCCGAGCAGCGGGCCCTGGAGAAGGCCGGTTTCACCCGCGAGGGCGTGCTACGGGGCATCGTCTTCCGGGCCGGGCAGTGGCGCGACGGCGTCGGCTACAGCGTGCTGCGCGACGACCCGCTGCCCGCCGACGTGTGAGGCGTACACCTCGTCGAGCAGCGCGGCGTACGCCGCGATCATCCGGGTACGGCTGAACCGCTCCCTGCTGCGCTCAAGCGCCGGGGTCAACCGGGCACGGCCGGCGATCGCGCTCGACCAGGCCAGGGCGATCGCGCCCGGGTCCGGCGGGGTGACGAAGCCGTGGCCCGCCGCGATCGACGCGCTGTCGCCGACGTCCGTCGTGACCGGCACGGCCCCGCACATCATGCCCTCGATCAGGCACAGCGGCGCGGCCTCCCCGGAGACGGAGGTCAGGGCGACGACGTCGGCGCCGGCGTAGACGGCCTCCATGTCGTGCCGGACGCCGAGCAGGTGCACCCGGTCGGTCAGGTCCCGCTCGCCGGCGAAGGCGATCTCCATGTCCGCCCACAGGGCGGGGTTGACGTCCGTCATCCCGGCCCCGCACATCACCACGTGACCGCCGCCCTCGCGGGCGAGCCAGGTCCGCGCGGCCCGCAGCAGGAGGGGCACGTTCTTCATCGGCGCGTACCGGGCCGCGAAGACGACCACCGGGGCCGTCGCCGGGATGCCCAGCGAGGCACGGAAGCCCAGCCGGGCCGCCGCGTCCGGCCGGAACCGGAGCAGATCGACCCCGTTGGGGATGACGTGCAGCAGCTCGGCCGGGATGCCCGCGGCCTCGTACGCCGCCCGCGTCGACTCGGCGCAGCACACGCACGCCACCACCGTGCCGTCCGCGATCGCGGCCTTCAGCTCGTCCAGGGCGGGCCCCTGGTTCTGCGGGTCGGAGCGGTGCAGGCAGACCACGACCGGCCGGCGGGGCAGGCCCGCCTGGTTCAGCAGGGCGAGCGGCTGCTCCTTGAGCGAGAGGATCACATCGGCGCCGGCCATGGACCGAGCGGTTTCGGCCAGCTCCGGACCGCTGAAAACCGACGCTGCCACCGACCCGTCCACCAGGCCCGCGCTGCGGCCCAGTGAGGCGACAGCGACCTCGCCGGCCGTCAGCGCCCGGTAACAGTGGTCGTCCTCCATCCGCTGCCGGGTGGCCTCGCGATGGACCTCCCCGTGGATGCTGAGCACCCGGTGGGACTGGCCGCCCTCGGCCAGTCCCAGTACGACGTCGCTGTGCACGATCCTGGCTCCTCCGGAGAAGAAGCCCTCGTAGACCGACAGCACACGCAGTCCGTGCCTCGTGCGCACACGACCACCCGCCTTGCATAGAAATCGAGCCATCCCCGTTCGCAGCGGGTTAGCCGATATGAGGCGGTACGGACATTACGTACGCGTTAACAACGAACGTCGCGGATGAAACAGTGACTAACAAAATTCCGCTTCGATCACCGCGTCCGCGTCCCCCACCCAGTCCCCGTTGAAATTGAGTGCGAGGGAATGGCGCCCGTCGGCCGTGGTCACGGCCGAGGACGCCGAGCCGTGGATGCCTCCGTCATGGCCCCAGACATGAACACCGCAGGTCAGCGTGCGGTCCATGACGCCGAGCCCGTAGCCGATGTTGGGAGCGCCGACCATCTTCACGGTGGTTTTCATTTCCTTCAGCTGAATCGGCGGGAGAAGTTTGCCGCGCAGCAGTGCGCTGTAGAAACGATCGAGGTCCGCGGAATTCGAGATCATTTCGCCCGCGGACGAGGCGAGGGAGGGGTTGAGGGTCGTGACGTCGTACGATGGCCCCGTGGGCTCCCCGAATTTCGAGTAGGCGCGGCTGCTGGGGCGCGGGACGGTGACCCGGGTGCCGGGTACCGAGGTGGCGGTGAGGTGCAGGGGGTCGACGATGCGCCTGATGATCTCCGTGGCGTAGGAATGGCCCGTCACCTTCTCGATCACCATGCCGGCCACGACGTAGTTGGTGTTCGAGTAGTTCCAGGAGGTGCCCGGCGCGAAGTCGGGCTCGTGCTTCATCGCGATCGCCACCAGGTCCTGCGGGCGGAGCGTGTCGTAGCGGTGCTGGAAGAAGCCGTCCTTGAGGAAGTAGGCGTGTCCGAAGTCGTCGTCGGCCGTGTAGTTGTAGATGCCGCTGGTGTGGTTGAGGAGCTGACGGACGGTGATGCGGCTCCCGTCGTGTCCGTGACCGTGGACGAGCCCGGGCAGCCACTTCTCCACGCTGTCGTCCAGGGAGAGCCGGCCCTCCGCCTCCAGCTGGAGCAGGACGGTGGAGACGAAGGTCTTGGTGATGCTGCCGACGCGGTAGCGGTCGGCCGTCGAGCGCGGCCTGCCCGTGCGGATGTCGCCCACGCCCGCGGTCGCGGACCAGGTGCCGTGGCCGTCCTTGGCGGTGGCGGTCGTGCCCGGTACGCCCGCCGCGACGGCCGCCTCCAGTGCCCGGCGGGTGTCGGAGTGACCGCCCGTGGCGGGACCGGCGGCCGCGAGGGCCGGGCCCGCCAGGGCCGTGGTGAGGAGCAGGGCGGTGGCGCCCACCAGGGTCGTACGTACGCGCATGTCTTCCCCCAACTGTGCCGTTCGGTTCGGTCGGAGGAAGAAACCCCGGGGGGTTGTCCGAAGTTGCCTCGTTGTAGGCCGGTTGAGTGAGTTTCAGCCCTTCTTCAGCACCAGCTCCGTGTTCCGGTCGGACGAGCTGCCCGCGAGGGTCGTCTTGGCGCCGGGGGCGTTGTACGACAGCTCGCGGTAGAGGGCGGCGAGTCCGGTCTGGGAGAGGTCGGCGTAGTCGGTGCGGTGCGGGGCGGCGGACTCGATCAGGGTGGTGAAGACGGAGAGCGTGCCGTCCTTGTTGTCCACCAGCTCGATCACGCGGGCGAGCTGGGGGTGGTCGACGTGCGAGGCGGTGGAGATCTCCCAGAAGGAGCGGCCGCCGGAGGCCTTGTGCGGGGTGATGACGTTCTTGTGGATGTGACCGTTCACCCAGGCGAGCACCTTGCCGTGGGCGGAGAGCGCCGAGACCACCTCGGCGCCGTCGTGGCGCCGCTCCCCCGGGTGGGCCGGGTCCGGGCGGGTGTTGGTCATCGTCTTGCTGGTGTGGTGGCTGAAGACGACGGCGTAGGAGTCCTTGTTGTCCGTCAGCGTCCGCTCCAGCCACTTCAGCTGGGCGGTGCCGATGGAGCCCTCGTAGTGGCCGCCGGCGTCGGTGGTGTCGAGGCTGATGCCGATGACGTCGTCGGAGATGCGGAAGGCGTAGTACTGGGTGCCCGCGTCGAGGTTCGCCAAGGAGTAGCCGTGACCGGCCGGGCCGTGGCCCTGGTGGGCCGGGTCGAGGTGGGCCTTGAGGTAGTCGGCGGAGGTGTAGGGGGCCCGCTTCTCGTCCGGGGTGACCGAGTGCGCGGAGCGGGCGTGGGCCTTGAGGAAGTCGCGGTAGCCGACGCCCTTGGGGTCCGTGGCCTTCTTGATGGCGTCCTGGAGCTTCTTCGCGTCGGCGGCGGAGACGTTCATCAGCTTCTTGCCGCCGATGGCCGCCTCGGCGAGGTAGGGGTCGCCGTGGGAGCCGTAGCAGCCGAGCGGGAGCGCGTCGTGGTTGCCGACGGTGGAGTACCAGGGCAGGTTGAGGCCGGGGCTCTTCACCTCGCGGGTCGCGGCGGCCAGGAAGCCCGCCAGGTGCGGGAAGCCGAGCGCCTTGTCGCCGTCCCGGACGGTGGAGTCGGGCTGCCAGTACAGCTTCAGGCCGCTGTTCTGCACGCCCTCGTAGTGCCGGGGGTCCCCGGAGTTCGGGGTGATGCGGCCACCGCTCATCACCTTCATGAACCACTCCAGTTCGGAGTGGGCGTTGTTGTCGGTGTTGTCGCCGGTGGTCATCACGAAGTGGAGCGGGGCGCCGGTGACGGGGGCGCCCCGCAGCGCGTTGACCCGCTCGACGAGCGAGATGGCGCCCGGCACGGTGAGCGCCTCGTGCGGCCGCCAGGCGTGCGGGTCGGTGGAGCGCAGGAACTCGAGCCGCAGCGGGTGCTGGACGTCCATCAGGTGCAGGTCGGTGAACTGCACGAACGCCGCGAGGGTGGTACGGCGGCCCGCGCGGCCGGACTTGGGGGCGGCCAGCTCGCCGCGTACGACCCGCTTCCAGCCGGGGCCGTCGCCGAGGCGCCGGTAGCCGGAGCTGTTGCGGGGTGCGGCGACGGAGGCGAGGGTCGTGCCCTTGGTGTAGGGCGCGAGCGGGGTTGCGGCGGAGGCCCGCCGGGAGTGGGCGACGGGCGCCTCGGCGGTGGTGGCGGCCCGGCTGTCGGTGGGACGCAGGACGTAGCCGGCGCCCGCGGAGAGCGAGACCGCTCCGGCGGCGGCAAGGACGGTACGGCGGTGGACCCCCAGAGCGGAGGTGGCGACAGAGCGTATGCGCGACATGGCGCGATCTCCCCGAGTGCGAACGCGTCGGCAGTGGTCGCGGGTCGTCGCAGGCGCGAACGCCCCGCTCGCTCTGGATGGTTGGCACCGGGGATGACCTGCGCGTGAACGCGGCGGCAACGCGCAGCGCCGATCACCGTACGTGGATCACGCGGTGGACGGGGCGGTCATGGAGTGGATTGCGGGTGGCTGGAAGGCGGTCACTCCTCGTTCATCTCCTGGGGTAGGGGAGGGGCTCCGAGGCCCGCGTGTCCGGCCGCCGGCCGCTCGCGCCACAGGCGCAGCGCCACGTCGACCAGGCGCACCCGGTTCAGGCCCGGAACGGCGTCCAGGTCCTGCCAGGCGGCGAGGTCGGTGGATCCGCCGACCTCGTAGCGGAGTTCACCGCCGGTGATCCCGCCCTCGTAGAGGATCCGCACCCCGTGGTGGTCGGTGAGCCGGCGCAGACCGCCGCCGCGGTGGACGTGGCGGGAGGAGTCCACGCCGAGGAGGCCGGTCACCTCGATGCGGTAGCCGGTCTCCTCGGTCACCTCGCGGCGTACGGTGTCGTACGGGTCCTCACCGTGCTCCATGCCGCCGCCCGGCAGCACCCATTCGGGGGTGCCGTCGGGGCTCGGCGAGCGGGCGAGCAGGATCTGTCCGTCGCGCACGCACACGGCGTAGGCCGCCACCCTCAGCTTCCGTCGCATGGACGGACGTTAGCGTGCCTTGTCCGGATTGGCGGGCGAATATTCCGGCGCGGACCAGCACAGGGGAAGGGCCGTCGGCGTCTCCACGGCCTCCGTGAGCAGGAAGCGGACGGTCCGCTCGCCGTCGGCGGTGAACTCCGTGTGCGCCTCGCCGGTGAGCTGGAGGGTGGTGCCGGTCGTCCAGTCCAGCAGGAGCAGTCCGGCGCGGGGGTCGGCGCGCAGGTTGCCGAGGGTGAGGAACATGGCGTTGCCGGAGTAGTCCGGCCAGGTCAGTTCGCGCGGTGAGACCACGCGGACGAAGCCCGGGTTGCCGCCCCGGTGGCTGACGTCGGCGCCCGCGGCGTGCACGGTGGCCAGGAAGAAGGTGTCGGCCGAGGCGACGAACCCGGCCTGCATGTCGTCCAGTCGAGCGACCCGGCGCGGTGTGCCCGGCTCGCGGTCGGGCACCGTCCCGTACGACTCCCGGCGCTGGATGTACTTGGGGCAGTTGGAGAACACCTGGTCGGCCTCGACCGCGAAGCCCCGGGCCGTGGGCCGGAGACGGCCGTTGAGGCGCATCCGGCGGCGGGTGCGCGGGTCGAGGGCGATGGTGCCGACGGGAGTGCCCGGCGTGGTCAGGGCCGTCGCGAGCGGGTCGGCCGGGGGTGGCCCGCCCGCGACGGATGCCTGCCGCGGCCCGGTGGCCCGGACGAAGCCCGGGGTTCCCGTGATCGCCGAGGCCCACACCCGGCCCGTACGGGGGTCCGCCGCGCCCACCACCAGCAGGGGCTGGATGTCCAGGAAGGCCGCCGCGACCGGCTTGATGCCCTGACCGAGGGAGCGGCCGACGTGGTCGGCGCGGTCCCGGAGGCCGAGCAGGTCCTGCACGGCACGCGAACCCGCGTGATACACGCCCATGGCTAGAAGAAACCGCAGGTCGGAGCGGAGGCGTGCGGGGCCGGGGCGCCCTCGGCGCCGTGCGGGACGGAGATCTCCAGGCGGGTGCCGTCCGGGTCGTGGAAGAAGATCCCTCCCGAGGCCGAGCCCTCCCGGTGGGCGACCAGGCCCTCGTGCGCGAACTCCACCCCGGCGGCCCTGAGCGACGACTCGTACTCCCGGACCCGGTCCACCGAGTCCGCCGTGAAGGCCAGGTGGTGCAGCCCGGCCCGGCCCCCGTCGTACGACCCCTCGGCCTGCTGCCAGAGGGTGAGGACGGGCGCGTCGCCCCCGTCCCCGAGGAACGCGTACCTGCGGTCGTCGTCCTTGCCCTCGGCCAGCAGCGCGAAGCCCAGCACGTCCCGGTAGAAGGCGAGCGAGCGGTCGAGGTCGGTGACGTTCAGGCCGGTGTGGCCCGTGCTCAAGGCCATGGCTCTCCCCTTCGGATTGTCTAACCTTCATAAACCACGTTAGAAGGTTAGAGTCGGGGGCGTCAACCGGTCACGTACTCTTGACCGGTTAGCCGAGAAGGAGTGCCCGATGTCCGCCGCCCGCGATCCCCGCCCGCTCACCGGTGAGCCCCTCGCGCTCGACCTGCTCAACACCCGGTGGAACAAGGAGGGCGCCATGCAGGACCTGCTCGCCGACACCGAGGGCCTCGCGGTGTGGCTGGCGAGCAACGGGCTCGACGGCGCCCACACGGCCGACGCGGACGCCCTGCGGCACCTGCGGCAGGCGCGGGAGGCGCTGCGGACCGCGGTGGACGGGTCACTGGCGCAGGGGGCGCCGCTCGTGGACGCCGTGCTCGGACACGGGCGCGTGCGGGACCGGCTGACCGAGGAGGGGGCGGCCGAGGAGTTCGAGTTCGCCGCCCCGTCCTGGGGGCCGGCCTGGCTGGCCGCGCACGACTACCTGGACCTGCTCACGCGGGCGCCGGACCGTATCCGCACCTGCGCCCACGAGACGTGCGTCCTGCACTTCTTCGACACCTCGCGGAACGGCACCCGCCGCTGGTGCTCGATGGCCGCGTGCGGCAACCGCGCGAAGGCGTCCCGCCATTACGCCCGCTCGAAGGAAAACTGAGCAAATCCCGCACTACGGGGGTTTTTTCCACCCAAACCACATCGCGGGTTTTCCCCATACCTGCATCTCGGTTAGGTCAACGGCTCCCAAAGAACCGTCCCTTGGGTAAGGCTGTGCGCTCGTCCGGCACTGGATTCTTCACCTACAAGGGATGCCGATGACCCACACCCCCGAGCGCGATCCCATACCCGGCCACAGACGCCTGGCCCGAATAGCCGTGGCCGTCGGAGTGGTGGCCGCCCTCTCCGCGACCGGACCGATACCCCTGGCCCTCGCGACGGACGCGTCGCAGTCCGCCACTGCCGCCGACCCCGGCGTCAAGTCCGCCCACGACAAACTCGGTTCGGACGACGCCGACCTGCTCGCCGAGGCCAAGGCGGACGGCGACAAGAACGTCACGATGATGATCGCGACCACGCCCGGGAAGACCGAGCAGGTCGCCGAGGAGCTGGACGCCGTCAAGGGCGGCTCCGTGGGCCGCACCTACGACAAGCTCGGCTACGTCCGGGCCACCGTGCCGACCGGCCGGGCGGACTCGGCGATCGCCGCCGCGGCGAAGCTGTCCTCGGTGCAGGCGATCGACCTCAGGCAGGAGATCCCGCTCGACGAACCGACGCCGGCCGCGGACACCGCGCAGGGCGCCAAGGGCACGGGCTCGGCGGCCACTTACCCCGCCCCGGGCAAGAACACCCCGGCGGAGAACCCGTACAACCCGTCCTTCGAGACCGGTGCCGTCGACTTCGTGCGGGAGCACCCGAAGGCGGACGGCCGGGGCATCACCATCGGCATCCTCGACTCCGGCGTCGACCTGGGCCATCCGGCGCTGCAGAAGACCACCACCGGCGAGCGCAAGATCGTCGACTGGGTCACCGCGACCGACCCGATCGTGGACAGCGACGCCACCTGGCGCCCGATGGTCACCGCGGTCTCCGGTCCCTCGTTCTCCTACGCCGGCCAGACCTGGACGTCGCCGGCGGGCGCGTACGGGATCAGCACCTTCAAGGAGTCCGCCACCACCGGCGGCGACGAGAAGGGCGACCTCAACCGGGACGGCGACACCACCGACAGCTGGGGCGTCCTGTACGACGCGGCGGCCGGCACGGTCACGCTGGACCTGAACAACAACCACGACTTCACCGACGACACGACGATGAAGCCGTACAAGGACGGCTACCAGGTCGGCTACTTCGGCACCGACGACCCGAAGACGGACGTCGTGGAACGGGTGCCGTTCGTCGTGCAGGTCCGCAAGGACGTCCCGATGGACCCCTACGGCGGCTCCTGGGTCGGCAAGAAGGCCGACTTCGTCAACATCGGCGTCATCGAGTCCGAGCACGGCACCCACGTGGCCGGCATCACCTCCGCCAACGGCCTGTTCGGCGGGAAGATGAACGGCGCGGCCCCGGGCGCGAAGATCGTCTCCTCCCGTGCCTGCACCTGGACCGGCGGCTGCACCAACGTCGCCCTCACCGAGGGCATGATCGACCTGGTCGCCAACCGGGGCGTCGACATCGTCAACATGTCGATCGGCGGTCTGCCGGCGCTGAACGACGGCAACAACGCGCGCGCCGAGCTGTACACGCGGCTCATCGACACCTACGGCGTCCAGCTCGTCATCTCGGCGGGCAACTCCGGTCCCGGCGCCAACACCATCGGCGACCCCGGCCTCGCGGACAAGGTGATCTCGGTCGGCGCCGGCATCTCCAGGCGGACCTGGGCCGCCAACTACGGCTCGCAGGTGGAGACGGAGTACGCGCTGATGCCGTTCTCCTCGCGCGGCCCGCGTGAGGACGGCGGCTTCACGCCGACCCTGGTCGCGCCCGGCGCCGCGATCAACAGCACCCAGACCTGGCTGCCGGGCTCCCCGGTCGCCGAGGCGGGCTACTCGCTGCCGGCCGGCTACTCGATGCTCCAGGGCACCTCGATGGCCTCGCCGCAGGCCGCAGGCGCCTCCGCGCTGCTGCTGTCGGCCGCGAAGCAGAAGGGCATCGACCTGACGCCCGCCGAGCTGCGCACGGCGCTGACCTCGACCGCCGACCACATCAAGGGCGCGCAGGCCTACGAGGAGGGCGCCGGCCTGATCGACATCGTCGACGCCTGGGACGCGATCCGCGACGACGCGACCTCGCACGACTACACGGTCAAGGCCCCGGTCGACACCGCGATCGACTACGCCCTGAAGACCCCGGGCTTCGGCACCGGCCTGTACGACCGCGAGGGCGGTCTGAAGGCCGGCCAGAAGAAGACGTACGACGTCACCATCACCCGTACGTCCGGCCCGGACAAGGCGGTGTGGCACGAGCTGCACTTCGAGAACAACGCCGGGCGCACCTTCCGGATCCTCGGAGACGACGTCGTGCGGCTGCCCCTGAACCAGCCGGTGACGGTCAAGGTCCAGGCGGCCCCGCGGTCGGCGGGTCTCAAGAGCGCGATCCTGGAGGTCGACGACCCGAGGACGGAGGGGATCGACAAGCAGATCCTCACCACCGTCGTGGTCTCCACCCCGGTGAACTTCACCTACTCCACGTCGGGTTCGGTGCAGCGCAACAGCACGCGGTCGTACTTCCTGACCGTGCCCGAGGGCGCGAAGTCGCTGGAGGTCGCGATCGGCGGGCTGAAGGACAAGAGCCAGACCCGGTTCATCGCGATCCACCCGTACGGCACTCCGGTGGACAACACCGGCACCCCGTACTGCTACAACAACTACCTGGACGGCAACGGCTGCAAGCCGGACGTCCGGTCCTTCTCCGACCCGCAGCCCGGCGTCTGGGAGGTCGAGGTCGAGGCGCGCCGCACCTCGCCGCTGCTCGACAACCCGTACACGCTCGACGCCTCCGTCCTCGGCGCGGCCTTCGACCCGGAGACCGTGACCGTGCCCGAGGCGAAGGTCGGCACCCCGGCCACCGCCTCCTGGAAGGTGACCAACAAGTACGCCGCGCTCGACGGCAAGCTGGTCGGCGGCCCGCTCGGCTCCTCGAAGACGGCCCGTCCGGCCATCAAGGAGGGCGAGACGCAGACCACCACGGTGGACGTCCCGGCCGGCGCGAAGTCCCTCGACGTCGCGATCGGCGACGTCTCGGACGCGGCCGCCGACCTGGACCTGACCGTGTACGACGCGAGCGGCAAGCAGGTCGCGCAGTCCGCCGACGGCGACTCGGAGGAGGCGGTCTCCATCGCGTCGCCGGCCGCCGGTACGTACACGATCCAGGTCGTGGGCTACTCGGTCCCCTCCGGTTCGACCGACTACGACTACCGGGACGTGTTCTTCTCCTCCGCGCTCGGCACCGTCACGGTCGACGGCTCGGCCCCGGTCAAGCTCGGCACCGGTGACTCGGCCACGGTGACCGGCCAGGTCACGGCCGCCGCCGAGGCCCCGGCCGGCCGCGAGTTCTTCGGCCGGGTCCAGCTGGTGAACGCCCGTGGCACGGTCGCGGGCACCGGCAGCGTGAAGATCGAGAAGGTCACCCCGTAGGGGTCGCTCCACGGTGAGGGGCGGGTGTCCGGGTCCGGACACCCGCCCCTCACGGCTTGTCGGTCGGCTCCTCGGCCGGGCAGCCGGTGTGCCGGGACCCGGGCAGCGCCTCGGTGATCCAGGCCCGGTTGGCGGCCACCCGGGTGTCACCGACGGCCCACAGGCTCGCGCCCAGCTGCCCCCGGCCGACCCGGACGAGGACGTGCTGTCCCGTGCGCGGGGCCGGCTTCGCACCGCCGTCCAGCAGGAAGGCGACCTCGGCCGGGCCGTGGGCGGGCTTGTAGGAACGGATCACGGTCAGCGTGATCCGGGTCCAGGGCGCCGACCTTCTCGGGTCCACCTCGGCCACGGTGCCCTCCACGACCAGTTCGGAGCAGGCCAGGACCCGTTCCGGGTCGGAGGGCCGCCCGCCGTCCCCGGACACCTCGGCCGTGGCCTGGTCCGCCTTCTTGTCCGAGGCGCTCCCGGCGCTGTCCTCCGAGGCCCCGGGCGCGTGCGTCACGACCCAGCCGAGCCCGACGGCCATGGTGAGGGCGGCGGCACCGGCGAGCGAGCCGAGGGCGATCCGCAGGGCCCGGCGGGGGCCGGGGCGCGGCGGCCGGGCCGGGCGTACGGGAGCGGCGGGACGCGTGGCGCTCCACGGACGCTTCCCGTGCCGACCGGACGCCGGGGTCTGCGAGGACTCCGGGGAGTCCGACGGCGCCGAGGACTCCGGCGCCCCCGTGGGTGCCGCGGCCTTCGCCGGCCCGGGCGGCTCCGGTGCCCGCGCCTGCCCGGCCCCCGTCGGCTCCTCCCCCAGTTCCTCCCCGGTCAGCGCCTCCGCGAGCCACGTCAGTCGGCCCCGCAGTACCACCAGGTCGGCCTCGGCCGAGCTGTGTTCGGTCACGTAGGCGGCGTCCCCGCGGGCTTCCTCCGGCAGGGGTTCGCCCGTGATCGCGGCCATGAGCGCGTCCATGCCGGCGTACTCCCCCGCGCCTGCCGCGCCCTCGTGTTCGGCGGTCACGTCACACCACCTCGTCCTCGTGCAGCGTCTCGCGCAGGGCGCGGACCGCCGTGTGCAGCCTGCTCTTCACCGTGCCCTCGGGAATGCCCAGCTCCTCGGCGATCGCGCGCACCGGCAGGTCGGCGAAGAAGCGCAGCACGAGGACCTGACGCTGGGCGTCGGGCAGTTCGTCCAGGCCCCGGGCCACGGCCAGGGAGAGCAGGCTGGTCTCCTCGCCGGAGGGGTGCGCGGGCTCGCGCAGCGAGGCCAGCCGCTCCCCCAGCCGCTCCTGGCGCCGCTTGGCCCGGTGCCAGTCCATGGCCAGGTTGGAGGCGACCACCGCCGCCCACGCCGACACGTCCCGCGGCGCCTCGCGCCCGCTCGCGGCCCGTTCCAGCAGCCGCAGGCGGACCTGCTGGACCCCGTCCGGCAGGTCCGCCTGCGGCACCCCGCCGAGCGCGAGCACCGCCCGCACCCGGCGTTCCTGGGCCGCGTCCAGTGGGTCGTCGTCGATGCGGCCGGTGCGGTCCGCACCGGCGTACGCCCCCTGGTCGCGGCGCGCCCTTCCGCGCAGCACAAGCCACCCCCTCACGCGTTTGCCCCTACGACGCCCGAGCGGGTGGAAACGTTCGGCCGGATACCGGGCGTGTCGAGAGGCGTACGTCACACCGCCGTGTGGCCGGCGCCGGCAGGGGCAGGGGCGGCACAGCACAGCTTCCGGCGCGGGGCCGCCTCCGAGGGAACATCTGCAGCTCAGCGGGGTGCCCGGCGGAGGTACGGAACCGTCGGCCGGGTGATCGTGTCCCACTCCTCGGGCACGCGTCGCAAAGAATTGGACAGGTGGACCGGGGTCGGCCGCATGATGGAAAAGCCCCGGTCATGCATGAGACACGCAGCAAGAGACACATAGAGGGAGTCGCCGTGAGGGTCGGAATCGTCGGAGCCACCGGTCAGGTCGGCACGGTCATGCGCAGGATCCTCGCGGAGCGGAACTTCCCGGTCACACAGCTGCGCCTGTTCGCCTCGGCCCGCTCGGCCGGGACGGTGCTGGACGGCGTGACGGTGGAGGACGCGGCGACCGCCGACTACACCGGCCTCGACATCGTGCTCTTCTCCGCGGGCGGCGCGACCTCCAAGGCGCTGGCCGAGAAGGTGGCCTCGCAGGGCCCCGTCGTGATCGACAACTCCTCCGCCTGGCGCAAGGACCCCGAGGTTCCGCTGGTCGTCTCCGAGGTGAACCCGCACGCGATCGCCGACCGCCCCAAGGGCATCATCGCCAACCCGAACTGCACCACCATGGCCGCCATGCCGGTGCTGAAGGCGCTGCACGAGGAGGCCGGCCTGGAGGCGCTGATCGTCGCCACCTACCAGGCGGTGTCCGGCTCCGGTCTCGCGGGCGTGGCCGAGCTGCACGGCCAGGTGCAGAAGGTGGCCGCCGAGGCCGACAAGCTGACCCACGACGGCGCGGCGGTCGACTTCCCCGAGCCGCAGGTCTACAAGCGCGCCATCGCCTTCAACGTGCTCCCGCTCGCCGGCAGCATCGTCGACGACGGTCTCAACGAGACCGACGAGGAGCAGAAGCTGCGCAACGAGTCCCGCAAGATCCTGGAGATCCCCGGGCTGAAGGTCTCCGGCACCTGCGTGCGCGTCCCGGTCTTCTCCGGCCACTCCCTCCAGGTCAACGCCCGGTTCGCCCGCCCGATCTCCCCCGAGCGCGCGACCGAGCTGCTGGCGAAGGCCCCGGGCGTCGCCCTCTCCGAGATCCCGACCCCGCTGCAGGCGGCCGGCCAGGACCCGTCGTACGTCGGCCGGATCCGCCGCGACGAGACGGTGGACAACGGCCTCGCCCTGTTCATCTCCAACGACAACCTCCGCAAGGGCGCCGCGCTGAACGCGGTCCAGATCGCGGAGCTGGTGGCGGCGGAGCTCAAGAGCTGACAGCTCGGCGCACGGCACCTCCGGGGGGGGAACCCACCGGGGGTCCCCCCACTGTTTTTCTCGGGGTTTTCCTCCGGGTTTCCCCCCCCACCACCGGGAACCCCCCCCCCTTTCGGGCCCTT
>NZ_JBWKFL010000004.1:55706-206967 GCF_056434305.1 Streptomyces sp. NPDC044061
CGAGGGAGCCCCGCGGGGAAGTCGTCAAGGGGCGGGGTGTTGGTGGGGGCGAACCCAAAGCGCCAACCCCCCCCCCCCCCCCCCCTCGGGCCGCCCCCCCCCCTCCCCCCCGCCCCGCTGTTTGCATAGGGCTTTCCCTAGGGCTGCGCCGCGCAGCCGCGGGACATCGCCCTGCGTGCAGGTCCCGTGGAAGGATGGCCGAACCCACCCATAACGAGGAGATGACCGCGTGCCTGGCACAAACCTGACTCGCGAAGAGGCGCAGCAGCGGGCGACGCTGCTCACCGTTGACTCGTACGAGATCGATCTCGACCTCTCCGGCGCGCAGGAGGGCGGTACCTACCGGTCCGTGACCACGGTGCGCTTCGACGTCGCCGAAAACGGCGCCGAATCCTTCATCGACCTGGTCGCCCCGGCCGTGCACGAGGTGACGCTCAACGGGGACGCGCTCGACGCCGCCGCGCTCTTCAAGGACTCGCGGATCGCGCTGCCCGGCCTGCTGCAGGGACGCAACGTCCTGCGGGTCGTCGCCGACTGCGCCTACACCAACACCGGCGAGGGCCTGCACCGCTTCGTGGACCCGGTCGACGAGCAGGCGTACCTGTACACCCAGTTCGAGGTCCCGGACGCCCGCCGGGTCTTCGCCTCGTTCGAGCAGCCGGACCTGAAGGCGACCTTCCAGTTCACCGTGAAGGCCCCCGAGGGCTGGACGGTCATCTCCAACTCGGCGACGCCCGAGCCCCAGGACAACGTCTGGTCCTTCGAGCCGACGCCGCGCATCTCGTCGTACATCACCGCGCTGATCGTCGGGCCGTACCACTCCGTGCACAGCGTGTACGAGAAGGACGGGCAGAGCGTGCCGCTCGGCATCTACTGCCGTCCCTCGCTCGCCGAGTTCCTGGACTCGGACGCGATCTTCGAGGTGACCCGGCAGGGCTTCGACTGGTTCCAGGAGAAGTTCGACTACGCCTACCCGTTCGAGAAGTACGACCAGCTGTTCGTGCCCGAGTTCAACGCGGGCGCGATGGAGAACGCAGGCGCGGTCACCATCCGTGACCAGTACGTCTTCCGGTCCAAGGTGACCGACGCGGCGTACGAGGTGCGGGCGGAGACGATCCTGCACGAGCTGGCCCACATGTGGTTCGGCGACCTGGTCACCATGGAGTGGTGGAACGACCTGTGGCTGAACGAGTCGTTCGCCACCTACACCTCCATCGCCTGCCAGGCCTCCGCGCCGGGCTCGAAGTGGCCGCACTCGTGGACCACGTTCGCCAACTCGATGAAGACCTGGGCCTACCGCCAGGACCAGCTGCCGTCGACGCACCCGATCATGGCGGACATCCGCGACCTGGACGACGTGCTGGTCAACTTCGACGGCATCACGTACGCCAAGGGCGCGAGCGTGCTGAAGCAGCTCGTCGCGTACGTCGGCGAGGACGAGTTCTTCACGGGCGTGCAGGCCTACTTCAAGCGGCACGCGTTCGGCAACACCCGCCTGTCCGACCTGCTGGGCGCCCTGGAGGAGACCTCCGGCCGCGACCTGAAGACCTGGTCGAAGAAGTGGCTGGAGACGGCCGGCATCAACATCCTGCGGCCCGAGGTGGAGGTCGACGCCGAGGGGCTCGTCACCTCCTTCGCCGTCCGCCAGGAGGCCCCGGCCCTGCCCACGGGCGCCAAGGGCGAGCCGACCCTGCGCCCGCACCGTATCGCGATCGGCCTGTACGACCTCGACTCCGCGAGCGGCAAGCTGGTGCGCACCGAGCGGATCGAGCTCGACGTCGACGGCGAGCTGACCGCCGTACCGCAGCTGGCCGGCAGGCGCCGCCCCGCGGTCGTCCTGCTCAACGACGACGACCTCTCCTACGCGAAGGTCCGTCTGGACGAGGAGTCGCTGAAGGTCGTCACCGAGCACCTCGGCGACTTCGAGGCGTCCCTGCCGCGTGCCCTGTGCTGGGCGTCGGCCTGGGACATGACCCGTGACGCCGAGCTGGCCACCCGCGACTACCTCTCGCTGGTGCTGTCCGGCATCGGCAAGGAGTCCGACATCGGCGTGGTGCAGTCGCTGCACCGCCAGGTGAAGCTGGCGATCGACCTGTACGCCGCCCCGGCCGCCCGCGAGGCCCTGCTGACGCGCTGGACCGACGCGACGCTGGCCCACCTGCGCTCGGCCGAGCCGGGCGGCGACCACCAGCTGGCCTGGGCGCGTGCCTTCGCGGCGACGGCCCGCACGCCGGAGCAGCTCGACCTGCTGGAGGGTCTGCTGGACGGCTCGCAGACGATCGAGGGGCTGGCCGTCGACACGGAGCTGCGCTGGGCGTTCGTGCAGCGGCTCGCGGCGGTCGGCCGCTTCGACGAGGCGGAGATCGCGGCCGAGTACGAGCGGGACAAGACCGCGGCCGGTGAGCGGCACGCGGCCACCGCCAGGGCCGCCCGCCCGACCCCGGAGGCCAAGGCGGAGGCGTGGGCGTCGGTCATCGAGTCCGACAAGCTGCCGAACGCCGTGCAGGAGGCCGTGATCGGCGGCTTCGTGCAGACCGACCAGCGGGAGCTGCTCGCGCCGTTCGCGGAGAGGTACTTCGAGGTCCTCAAGGACGTCTGGGACTCCCGTTCGCACGAGATCGCCCAGCAGATCGCGATCGGCCTGTACCCGTCGGTCCAGGTCTCCGAGGAGATCCTCGCCAGGACCGACACCTGGCTGGCTTCGGCCGAGGCCGGCGCGGCCCTGCGCCGGCTGGTCTCGGAGTCCCGTTCGGGCGTCGAGCGGGCGCTGAAGGCCCAGGCGGCGGACGCGACGGCCGCCGCGTAGTCCGTCGTAACGCCGCCGAAAGGGCGCCCGGCAGCGAGCCGGGCGCCCTTTCGCGTGCTCAGCCGCAGACCCTGCGGGCGACGTCCAGCATGGTCCGTACGTGCAGTCCGGTCTGAGCGGCCACCGGTATCCAGCGCAGCTCGTACGCCTTGTCGAGTTCCCGGCACCACTCGCGCACCAGGTCCGCGAGGACGCAGGCGGTACCTGGCGCGGTGCGGGCGAGGGCCCGGCGCATCATGGACGCCGCGCGCAGTGGGATGCGGCGGCCGGCGACACCCAGGGTCGCGAGGTGGCCCCGGGAGCCGCCGCGTTCCTCGGCGGCCCAGGCGGCGGCGAGCGACGGCGCCACGTCGAGCAGCTCGCGGGCCGCGGTGTACAGCGGCAGGAGTTCCTCGGGCACGTCCGCGGCCGGTACCTCGCCGAGCAGCTCGGTGATCTCCCGGGTACGGGCCAGCAGCAGCTCGCCGACCTGGGCGACCTCCCGCTCCGGGGCGAGTGCGGGCCGGGGGTCGCTCACCGCCGCGGCGGCCCAGGCGGGCGTCTCGACCAGGACGGTCAGGGTGCCGTACCGCCGCGGGTACAGCCAGGTGCTCCCGGCGACGAAGCCGCTCGGGTCGCGTTCGCTTCCGGTGCTGCCGTCCGGGAGCCGCAGGACCCCGGGCGGGTCGGGGTGCCAGTCGGGGCCGTCGCAGGGGTGGTCGTCGAGCGGGATGCCGAGGAGCGCGGCCGTCTCCCGGAAGGCGCGCGCGGCACCGGCCACGGGCCTGGTCTGCATCGTGAAGGCGCCGCCGAACTCGATGCCGTGCAGCGTGAACTGGGCCTCGGGCCGCAGGGTGTCCAGCAGCCGGACGAGCGCCGCCGACTCGGGCAGCGGCCGCCGTCCGGTGCCGGGCGCGGGCAGCGACTCGGGCTGGCAGGCGAACGCGGGGCGGTAGAAGTGCCGGTGGCACTCCTCCAGCGAGGGGGCCGGCTCCTCGGGCTGCCAGCCGTGCGCGAGGCGCGCCCCGTCCGGGTCGAGACACAGCAGGAAGTGCCAGGTGCAGCGGAGCGCGGCGAGGTGCTGCGGCCGGTGTGCGAGGAGCCTGGCGAGCCGGAGCGCGGAGGCCCCGCCCACCGGCTCGTTGGCGTGCGCGCCGGCAACGGTCAGCAGCTGCCGCTCCCCGTGCCCGGCGGACAGCAGCCACAGCGGACGACCGCCCCTGCTCTCACCGACGGCACGCAGCCGCAGCGCCCCGGGCGCCGCGGCGACCAGCGCACGGGCATGGCGCTCCAGTTCGTCGGCGCCCGGATAGCCCATGTCGACTCCACTTCCGCCACTGGTCGTCGAGCGCTTCCATGGGAACGTCGGGAGTGGGCCCCGTCAAGACCGACCCGTGATGTCAGGACACGGTCGAAAGCCCGGCCCTGAGGGCCAGTGCCATGTCCGGATTCCGCCGGTCACGGGCCCCGCCGCGCGCGACGCTGGCTCCATGACCACCTACCTGGCACGACCGCTGACGCCTTCGGTTCTCGAGGAACTGCGCACCCGCGACGACGCGGGTCGCCCCCTGCTCCCCTTCCCCGACGAGGAGGGCGGCTCACCCCTGCGCTGCTGTCTGCGCCGCAGCGCACCCGGCGAGCGGATCGCCCTGGTCTCGTACGCGCCCCTGCGCCGCTGGGCGGCCGAGACCGGCGCGGACCCGGGTGCCTACGACGAGCAGGGCCCCGTGTTCGTGCACGCCGAGAAGTGCGCCGGACCGGACGGCGACGCCCTTCCCTTCGCCGGCGCCCACCGCACGGTCCGCCGCTACTCCGCCGACGGCCGCATCCTCGGCGGCCGCCTGGTAGAGGGCCCGGATGCCTTCGCGCCGGCGTTCGCGGAGGCCTTCGCCGACCCCGAGGTGGCTCTCGTGCAGGTGCGGGCGGTGGAGTACGGCTGCTTCCTGTACGAGGTGCGGCGCCCGTAGGCCCCCGGCTCAGCCCGTCGCCTCCGCCGCCCTGAGCAGGGCCCGGAGCACGTTGTCCACGGCCGCTCCCGCCTCCGCGCCCTTGCGCACGGCCGCCACCACATGCCGGACCGGCCGGTCCGCGCCCAGCTCCCGCATCACCACCCCGTCACGGCGTGCCGCGGCCGTCCGGGGCACCAGGGCGACGCCCATTCCCGCCTCCACCATGGCCAGGATCGCGGTCCAGCCGGAGGCCGAGTGGCCCTGGTGGGGGCTGAACCCGGCGACCTCGCAGGCGCGACGGGTGATGTCCGACCAGGGGCCGCTGCCGCCGAAGATCCACGGCTCGGCCGCGAGGTCGGTCAGGCGCAGGCCGGGCGCGCCGGCCAGGGGGTGGTCCGGCGGCAGGGCGACGTCCAGCGGATCGGACAGGAGGGGCAGCCGGGTGAAGCGGGGGTCGGCCGCGCCGGGTGCCTCGGCGGCGAGGGAGAGCGCGAGGTCGACCTCCCCGGCGGCCAGCAGGTCGTACGCCTCGGCGGCCGCGGCCTCACGCACCCGCACGGTCACGCCCGGGTGCGACGCCCGCAGGGCGCGCACGGCCGGTACGACGAGGGCGGGCACCGCCGTGGAGAAGGCACCGACCCGCACCTCGCCGGCCTCACCCTGCGCGTAGGCCGCCAACGCCGCGTCGGCGCGCTCCAGTTGTTCGAAAACCGCCTCCACGTGCCGGAGCACCAGCCGGGCCGCGTCGGTGAGCCGGACCCGGCGGCCCTGGGCCTCCAGCAGGGGCACGCCCAGCTGCCGGGCCAGATTGGTGAGTTGCTGGGAGACCGCGGAGGGGGTCATGTGCAGGGCCTCGGCCGTCGCGGTGACGGTGCCCCGCTCGCGCAGGGTGCGCAGGATCCGCAGCTTCCTCAGGTCCCACTCGGCCATGGCGGCACCGTACACGCCGGTCGGCGGCGTCTCCGGCGCGGCCGTGCGGTGCCCGCGGACCGCGGACGTCACCGGCGGGAGGCCGCGCCCAGCATGACCCCGCCCAGGATCAGTGCCATGCACAGGAGCTGGGACCGTCCGGTCGGCTCGCCGAGCACCGCCCAGGAGAGCAGGGCAACGCACACAGGCTGGAGGTAGTAGACGATGCCCGCGCGGGTGGCGCCGATCAGGGCGATGGCCTTGTTCCAGGCGAAGAAGGCGACGGCGGAGGAGGCCACGCCGACGTACAGCAGGGGCAGGACCGTGGCGGGCGTGGGCCGGAAGCCGCCCTGCACGGCGAGGTCGGCCGCCTGCACGGGCAGCAGCAGGACCGTGCCGACGAGGAACGTGGTGAACAGGAAGGCGGTGCCGTCCAGTTCGGCGGGCCGGCGGCGGAGCAGCGCGCTGTAGGCGGCGAAGCAGCAGGCTGCGGCGATCATCCACAGGTCGCCGGGGCCGAAGCCGGCTCCGCCGCCCATGAGCAGGAGCACGCCGGCGCAGGCGGTGAGCAGTCCGGTGGTGCGCCGCGCCCCGAGCCGTGCGCCGCCCAGCCGCGCGAACACCGCCATCAGGACCGGTGAGGCGGCCATGATCATGCCCATGGTGGCCGCCGGTGTGGTCAGACCCGCCTGGTTGACGCAGGTGTTGTAGACGGCGACGCCGAGCAGGGAGGCCAGCAGGATGTAGCGGCCGTGCCGACGGACGAGGGCCCGTTGCCGCCAGGCCTGGCGGGCACCGAAGGGGGCGACGGCCACGAGGGCGATCACCCAGCGCCAGAAGGCGTGCTGGATCGGCGGGACGCTGTCGTGCAGCGCGCGGGAGGTGACGAAGCTGCCGGACCAGACGACCGTGGCGAGGGCGGCCGGCGCCAGGCCGAGCAGGGGGGCGGCTGTCCTGCGGGGACGGGCGGTGGGGGTGGTGGGGGCGGTGGTCCGGTGCAGGACGGCGGCCACGGGGGTCCTTTCAGTGGGCGGTGGCGGGTGTGTGCCTACCGTCGCAGCGCCGCACCTGTCAGGTCCATCGAATCTTTTCGAGCATTCCTTTCAGCAGGCCTGAACGTTCGGCGCCTACCCGTGCCCAGCTGCCCGGCCAGCGTCGCCCCGAAGGCCAGCGCCATGCCCGCCACCTGCACCGGTGTGAGCCCCTGTCCGAGGGCCGCCCAGCCGACCACGGCGGCGGTCAGCGGGGACAGCGGGCCGAGGAAGCCGACCCGGGTGGCGCTGAGCCGGCCGATACCGCGGAACCAGAGCCAATAGGCGACCGCCGTGTTGGCCAGCGCGAGGTAGAGACAGCCGCCCGCCGCGGGCGCGTCGAGCGCCGGCGGGGCTCCTTCGACCAGGAGGGCGACCGGCGCGATGAGCAGGCCGCCCGCGGTGAGCTGCCAGCCGGCGAGGGCCAGCGGGCCGACGCCGTCCGGCCGGCCCCACCGCTTGGTCAGCACCGTCCCGGTGGCCATCGAGGCGGTGGAGGCGACGGCCGCGAGCACCCCGACGGCGTCCAGCGCACCGGCGCCCTTGAGCACGACGAGGCTCACCCCGAACCCGGCCACGACGCCGGTGACGAGCGTGCGCGCGGTCGGCCGCTGCCCCAGCAGCAGCGCCGAGAGGCCCACGACGAACAGCGGCCCCACCGAGCCGACGACGGCGGCCATGCCGCCGGGCAGCCGGTACGCCGACACGAACAGCAGCGGGAAGAACGCGCCGATGTTCAGCGCGCCGAGCGCCGCCGCCTTCCACCACCAGACACCGCGCGGCAGCACCCGGACCAGCGCCAGCAGGACAAGTCCGGCGGGCAGGGCCCGCATCAGGCCGGTGAACAGGGGGCGGTCCGGCGGCAGGAACTCGGTGGTGACGGCGTAGGTGGTGCCCCAGGAGACGGGGGCGAGGGCGGTGAGCAGGACGATCGCGTGCCGCTTCATGGCCGGGTCCCTTCGGTCTCGGGCGAGACGGGCGTCGCGCTGTACCGGGTGGGCGGGGCGGCGTCGCCGCCCCGGGTCACGGTCACCGGCAGGGGCCGCAGCGCCTCCGCCGGCAGTCGGGGTTCCGTCCGGATCAGCAGGGCCGCGGCCACCGCCGAGGTCAGGACGAGGAAGGCCCACGGCGCCCGGCCGTCCAGCGCGAGCAGGGCCGTGAACAGGGAGGGCGCCACGGCCTTCGCCAGCGACCAGGACATCTGGTAGGCGGCCAGGTACCGGCCGCGCAGCGCCTCGGGCGCCGCCGCCACGGCGAGCACCTGGGCGGCGGGGCTGTGGATCAGCTCGCCAAGGGTGTAGGCGACGACCACGGCGACCAGGGCGCCGCCCAGCACGGCGTCCGAGCCGGGCCGCAGGGTGCCGAGCACGATCTGGGCGGCGAAGGCGGTCGCGAACAGGCCACCGCCCAGCGCAGCCGCCCGGGTGCGCCGGGCCCCGGCCCGCCGGACCCGGGCACCGACGAGGACGCCGGCCGCCGCGCACAGCACCGTGTTGAGGGTGAATGCGGCGCCGGTGAGCACCGCGGGCCCGTGCAGCCACTCCACGGTGAACAGCGGGAAGAGGACCGAGAGGGCCGAATAGCTCAGCGCGTTCAGAAAGTTGGCGCCGGTGACGACCAGGAAGGGCCGGTCGGCGAGGACGAGCCGGTAACCGGCGCCCGCCCGCCGCGGCATCGGGTCCCCGTCGGCGGGCAGCGGCTTCAGCGGGCGCAGCAACAGGGCCGCCAGCGCGAAGGAGAGGGCGTTGCCCCAGGCCGCGTAGGTGTAACCGGTGCTGCCCGCGAGGGCGATGACCAGGGTGGCCAGCAGCGCGCCCGCCCCGTTGCCGGCGTTCTGCAGCGCACGCGTCGACGCCTGCAGCCGGTCCCGGTCCGACCCGCGCGCCACCTCGCCGATCAGGGACTGCTGTGCGGCCGGAAAGGCCCGGTCGGCGGCCGCGGTGACCAGGGCGACGGCCGCGAAGGCGGCGAGGGAGTGGGCGAAGGGGTAGAGGGCGAAGCCGACGACCCGGACGCCGTACAGCAGGTACTGCACACGCTTCGCGCCGTACCGGTCCACGGCCGTGCCGGCGAGCGGGAGCACGCCGATGCCAGCCAGGCCGGTGGCCGTGAGCACGGCGCCGACGAGCGCGAAGGACAGGCCGGTGACGTGGTGGAAGAACACCAGCGTGAACGGCACGTACATGCCGGTGCCGACGCCGTTGACCGCTGCGGCCACGGGCAGGGCCCACTCCCCCGGGACGCGCTCGCTCGCCCCTCCGTTCCTCTTCACCCTGCCGACACCCCTTCCGAATGACTTGATGGAAAGTAGCTTAGCTTTAAGCAACTTTCCGTCAAGCTACTTTCTTGCGGGTGACCGTCCGGAAGGCGATACTCGGCCCATGAGTGCAGGCCGCCAGCAGGGCAGGGACCCCGTCGACGCGATCATCGACCAGTGGGCGGCCGCGCGGCCCGACCTCGACACGAAGGCGATGGAGGTCTTCGGGCGGATCTACCGCCTGGCCCGCACCATGGGCGACCGCATGGAGAAGGCCTACGCCCCCTACGGCATCTCGCGCGGCGAGTTCGACGTCCTGGCGACCCTGCGCCGCTCCGGCGAGCCCCACACCCTCTCCCCGCGCCGGCTCGCACAGACGCTGATGCTCACCACCGGCGGCATGACCGGCCGCCTCGACAAGCTGGAACGGGCCGGCCTGCTGCGCCGGTCCCCCGACCCCCACGACCGCCGCGGTCTCCAGGTGACGCTGACGGAGAAGGGGCTGGACGTCGTCGACCGGGCGGTCGGCGCGGGCCTCGCCGTCCAGACGGCGGCCCTGGCGTCCCTCGACGGCGAACAGGCCGACCAACTGGCCGGCCTGCTGCGGGAACTGCTCGCGGGGACAGGGACCGAGGAGCACTAGGAAGTGCCTTCCGGGGCATGCCGAAGGAGAGCGCCGCGCCCTCGAAGTCACCGGTGAGCCTCGGACGGGGGTTCGACGACAGGGCCTGGACCTGGCCTAGACCCCGACGTGTTCGGCCACCACCGCCCGGATCCGGGCCGGCTCGGCCGAGTCGGCCGCCCAGGCCACGTATCCGTCGGGGCGCACCAGCAGGGCGGTACGACGGTCGCTCGCCCAGCGCGTCACGGCCAGCCGCTCCGCACGCCCGCCCTCGTACGGTTCCGGGGTGATCAGCACGAACCGGCCGCCGCGCAGCGCCTCGTAGAGGCGCCCGCCGTCGGCCAGTGCGACGTCCGGGACCCGTGTACCGGTGAGGCGGTGGGCACCCCGGGGCGCCGGATAGCGGTAGCCGATGCCGGTGACCTGGCCCGCGACCTTGCGCCGGGCGGGGCCGGCCGCGTCGAGGAACGCGGTGAGCACGGCGCGTGCCGCCAGCGTCCAGGGGCGCTTGGCCATGGCGAGGCGCACGATCCCGCCGCTGCTGCGCAACACCGCCCTGCCGATGGGGTGCCGCTCGGCCTGGTAGCTGTCGAGCAGCTCCGGGGCCGCGTGCCCGGTGAGGACCGAGGCCAGCTTCCAGCTCAAGTTGGCCGCGTCCTGCAGCCCGGTGTTCATGCCCTGCCCACCGGCCGGGGTGTGCACGTGCGCGGCGTCTCCGGCGAGGAAGACCCGGTCGACCCGGTAGGCGGGGGCCTGGCGCTCGTCGCTGTGGAAGCGGGACATCCAGCGGGCGTCGTGCATCCCGAAGTCCCGGCCGAGCGCGAGGCGGGTGATCTCCTTGACCTCGGCCAGGTCCAGCGGACGGTCCTCGGGCACATCGCGGCCGCGGTGCCAGCCGATCACCCGGTAGTAGCCGTCCCCGAAGGGCGCGAGGAAGGCGAAGGCGTCGCCGACGGCGTTGACGGTGAGCAGGGCAGGGGGCTTCTCGGCGAGCAGGACGTCGGCGAGGACGACGGACCGGATCACCGACTTGCCCGGGAACGGCAGTCCGATCGCGTTCCGCACGGCGCTGCGCATGCCGTCCGCACCCACGACGTACTCGGCCCGCAGGCTCTCCGTCCGCCCTTCCGGCCCGCGGGTCCGCACGGTCACGCCGTCCGCGTCCTGGTCGAGGCCGGTCAGCTCGGTCTCGTACCGGAAGTCGACGCCCGCCTCGACCGCCCGCCGCTCCAGCGCCTTCTCCACCTCGTACTGCGGGAGAACCAGCAGGTGCCTGAAGCGTGAGGGGAGGGTGCCGAGGTCGACGGTGAGCCTGCCGAAGAGGCGCAGCCGGTCCAGGGGCCGGCCGACCGCCTCCACGTCCTCGGCGAGGCCACGGGCGTCGAGCTGTTCCAGGGTGCGGGCGTGCAGGACGAAGGCCCGGGACAGGTTGCTGATCCTGTGGGGGCGCTTTTCGAGGACCGTGACCGGGACACCGGCGGTGGCGAGATCGCCGGCGAGGAGGAGGCCGGTGGGACCGGAGCCGATGACGAGGACACGAGGAGCTGCGGGGCCGGTGGTGCCGGTGGTGCCGTTCATGAGGGCCTCCCGAATGCCAACGCTTGTAGGTCAACAGTTGTTGGTCAACGCTTGTTGGCAACGGTAGGACGGCTCAGGCCGCGAAGTCAACAGTTGTTGGCCCACGGCTGTTGGCCTACGCTCGTGGGCATGAACGGCAGCACGAGTACCGGCCAAGGACGCCGCTCCGAGGCCACCCGCACCGCGATCCTCGCCTCCGCGCGCGAGCGCTTCGCCTCCGACGGCTACGAGCGGGCCACCATCCGGGCCATCGCCAAGGACGCCCGCATCGATCCGTCGATGGTGATGCGGTACTTCGGCAGCAAGGAGGGGCTGTTCGCGGCGGCCGTCGCGCTCGACCTGCGGCTGCCCGACCTGGGGCGGGTACCGCGGGAGGAGGCCGGCCGGGCGCTGGTGACCCACTTCCTCGGCCTGTGGGAGCAGAACGAGGAGCTGACGGCGGTACTGAGGGTCGGCGCGACCAACCAGGCCGGCGCCGAGCGCATGCAGGGCATCTTCCGGGACCAGTTGCTCCCGGTGGCCCTGCAGGTGTGCCCCGATCCCGAGCAGGTCCCGGCGCGCGCCGCGCTCTGCGCGGCCCAGCTGCTCGGGCTCGCGCTCACCCGCTATGTGCTGCGACTGCCGCCGGCGGTGGCGCTCACCCGCGAGGAGCTGGTGGCGTGGCTGGGGCCGACCGTGCAGCGCTATCTGACCGCGCCGAGCCCCTGAGGCCCGCCCCGGAAAACACCGAAGGCGCCGGCCTCACCCGTGTGTACGGGAGGATCGGCGCCCTCGGCGGGAGAACTGGGGGCTGGTCAGGCCTTCGCCTCGCCCTTGGCGGCGATGCTGGGCTTGATGACGCGCTTCTTCCTGTCGGACTTGTCCAGCACCATGACCAGACCGGTGATCACCAGGAACAGGACCACCGGGAGGACGACGTAGAGGCCCAGCGTCTGGGCGACGCTCAGGCCCGTACCGGGGTCGTCGCCGTCGTCGCGGGCCAGCGCGAGCGCGGGGGACGACATGAGCAGCATCATCAGCGTCGTACCGGCGGCCAGGGCGCCGGCGCGCAGGGCGTTCTTCTTGTCCACGTTCTCAAGTTAGCGAACGGCCGGAAAGGCCGCGCGCCCGGGGTGCCCTACAAGGGCTCGCCCCCCTCTCCGTCCCGGAGGACCGCGAGCAGCGCCCTCAGCCGCGGCGAGGCCGTCAGTTCCTCGAGACCGACCGGGCGGCCGTCGGCGTCGGCGACGGGCAGCCGCCAGTTGGGGTACTGGTCCCAGGTGCCGGGGAGGTTCTGCGGGCGCCGGTCGCCGACGCCGTCCGGGAGCCAGACGCCGATCAGGCGGGCCGGGGTGCGCAGCAGGAAGCGGTGGACGCCCTGGATCTCCGCCTCCTCGTCGGATCCCGGGGGTCCGGCCGCCGGGCTGTCGAGCAGGCCGAGGCTGCCCAGCAGGGCGAGCCACTCCGCCGTGTCCGCGATCGCCTCCGCGCGCTCCTCGGTGGCCGGGCGGGTCAGCAGGCCGAGGCGGTCGCGCAGGTCGACGTGGTCGCCGGTGAGCCGGGCGGCGGTGGGCGGCAGGTCGTGGGTGGTGGCGGTGGCCAGACAGTCGGCGCGCCAGCGCTCCGGCGGCAACGGACGGCCGTCGCCCTCCCAGTCCCGCTCGAACCACAGCACCGAGGTGCCGAGCACCCCGCGCCGCTGCAGCGTCTCGCGCACCCCCGGCTCCACGGTTCCCAGGTCCTCGCCGATCACCACGGCCCCGGCCCGGGAGGCCTCCAGGGCGAGCAGGGCCAGCATGGCCTCGGCGTCGTAGCGAACGTAGGTGCCCTCGGTGGGCGGGCTGCCCTGCGGCACCCACCAGAGCCGGAACAGGCCCATCACATGGTCGATGCGCAGGGCGCCGGTGTAGCGGAAGAGGGCGCGCAGGAGATGGCGGTAGGGGGCATGGCCGGAGGCGGCGAGGCGGTCGGGACGCCAGGGGGGCAGGCCCCAGTCCTGGCCGCGGGCGTTGAAGGCGTCGGGCGGGGCGCCGACGGAGGTGCCGGCCGCGAAGTGGTCCTGCTGCGCCCAGGCGTCCGCGCCCCCGGGGTGCACGCCGACGGCGAGGTCGTGCACGATCCCGACGCTCATGCCGGCCTCCCGGGCGGCGCGCTGGGCGGCGCGGAGCTGGCCGTCCGTGAGCCAGGAGAGCCGGGAGTGGAAGTCGACGCGGCCGGCCAGCTCGGTGCGGGCGCGGGCGGTCTCGGCGGAGCGGGGGTCGCGCAGCCCGTCCGGCCACCGGTGCCAGTCCGGGCCGTGCTTCTCGGCGAGGGCGTACCAGGTGGCGTGGTCCTCGAGCGCCTGCCCCTCCTCGGCGCGGAAGGCGTCGTACGCGGCCTGCCGACCCGGTCCGAGCGGGATCTCGAGGACCAGCTCCAGGGCCTGCCGCTTCAGCTCCCAGACCGCGTCCCGGTCGATGAGGGCGCCCTTGTCGAGGACGTCGGCGCGCAGTCGCTCGGCACGTTGCAGCAGGGCGCGGACCCCGTCGAGGTCCTCGGGATCCCGGACGTACGCGAACTCGGGGATGTCCTCGATCCGCAGGTGCACGGGGTCGGGGAAGCGGCGCGAGGACGGCCGGTACGGGGACGGGTCGGTCGGGGCTCCGGGTACGGCCGCGTGCAGCGGGTTGACCTGCACGAACCCGGCACCGGCGGTCCGGCCGGCCCAGCCGGCCAGCTCGGCGAGGTCACCGAGGTCGCCCATGCCCCAGGAGCGCCGGGAGAGCAGCGAGTACAGCTGGACGAGCAGGCCGTAGGAGCGGCCTGCGGGGGCGGGCAGCCGGTCCGGCGCGACGATGAGGTGGGCGTGTGCGGTACGACCGTCCGGGGCGGTGGCGCTCACCCGGTGGACACCGAGCGGCAGCCCCTCGACGCCGTCGCGTGCCCCGCCCTGCTCGGTCTCGACGCTCAGCCGGGTGCCCGGGGGCAGCGCGGCGAGGACGGCGGGGCCCTGAGCGTCGCCGGCCCAGTGCACGACCGTCGTCGGCAGCAGCCGCTCGCGCAGCTCGCGCTCCCGCTCGGCGAGTGCGGCCCGGACGGCCTCGGGGGTGCCCGCCTCGACGCCGAGGGCGGCCAGGGCGGAGACCACGGCGGAGGCGGAGACGGCGACCGTGCGGTCCGGGGCGGGGCTGTAGGCGGTGGCGACCCCGTGCAGCCCGGCGAGCCGGGCGAGCTCCTCGTCCTCCTGCGCCGCTGCCATCTACAACCTCGCGCCGAAGAAGTCCGGAACCGGGTCGGACTCGCTGGTCAGCGGGGCGGCGTCGGCGAGCGGCGGCTCGCTGGTCAGGGGTTCGGCATCGGGCAGCGGCGGCTCGCTGGTCAGCGGCGCCTCCGCGCACGCGCTCTCCGCGCTGAAGACGCACAGCCGCGCTTCGTCGGTCTCGGCGGACGGCTCCGCCACGGGTTTCCACTGGGCCGGGATCGAGAGATGAGCCGGTGCGGCCACGGGGGCCTCCTTGTCGCTGCGTCGGGTTCTACCGGGTCTGCGGATGAGAGCAGGCCTACCCCGTGGGCGCGATGCCAGACCTGTACGGCCGAACTACGCGCCTCTTCCGACATGCCGGCCACTCCTTCCAGGAGTTCGCGGACCACTATTCACTCAGTACATGTATCCAGTGCATACTGATCTCCATGAGCACCCGGCACATCCTTCTGGGGCTGCTCGAGGCAGGGCCGAGCCATGGCTACGACCTCAAGCGGCGCCACGACGAACGCTTCCCCCAGGCTCGTCCGCTGGCCTACGGGCAGGTCTACACGACCCTGCAACGCCTGGTCCGGGACGGTCTCGCGGAGGTCGACGGGACCGACGCCGACGGCGGGCCGGAGCGGACGCTGTACCGGTCGACCGAGGACGGAGCGGACGAACTGGCCCGGTGGGCCGGGGAGATCGCCCCGCCCGCGCCCTTCGTGGCGAACGAGATCTTCGCCAAGGTCGTGGTCTCGATCCTCTCCGGCGGCGACCCGGCCGCCTATCTGCGCGCCCAGCGTGCCGCGCACATGGAGCGGATGCGGCAACTCACGGCCGTGAAGACGGACCCGGGCGCCGATCTGGCGACCGTGCTCTCGGCGGACTACGCCCTCAACCATCTCGACGCCGACCTCCGCTGGATGAACACCACGGCGGCCCGGCTGATCACTCTGACCGCGGAGGTCGACGCAGCATGAGCAACAGGGGGGACTCCTCGGTGCCGCTTCTGGCGGGCCGGGACCTCGTCAAGGCGCACGGGAGGACACGGGCGCTGCGCGGTGCCTCGGTCGAACTGCGGGCGGGCGAGATCCTCGCCGTGACCGGGGCCAGCGGCAGCGGAAAATCGACGCTGCTCCACTGCCTGGCCGGGATCGTCCGGCCGGACGAGGGCGCGGTGGTCTACGACGGGCAGCGGCTCGACCGGATGCCGGAGAAGCGGCTGAGCGAGCTGCGCCGTACCGACTTCGGTGTGGTGTTCCAGTTCGGGCAGCTGATCCCCGAACTGACGGCCGTGGACAACGTCGCGCTGCCGCTGATGCTGGCCGGCACCGACCGCGCCGGGGCCCGGGAACAAGCGGGCGCGTGGCTGGAGCGGTTCGGGGTGCGCGGGCAGGAGGAGCTGCGGCCGGGTGAGATGAGCGGGGGCCAGGCGCAGCGGGTCGCCCTGGCCCGGGCGCTGGTGACCGGCCCGAAGGTGGTCTTCGCGGACGAGCCGACGGGCGCCCTTGACTCGCTGGCCACCGAGCAGGTGATGACGGCCCTGGTGCACACGGCCCGCGAGGCGGGTACGGCGGTGCTGCTGATCACGCACGACGCCCAGGTCGCGGCGTACGCGGACCGTGAGACGCGGCTGGACGACGGTGTCGCGCTGCCGGCGGAGGTGGCGGTGTGACGACCCGTACGAGCGGCACCGTGAGCGCTGATGTGCGCCTCGCCTGGCAGCTCACCCGCGGCTCCGACCGGCAGGAGTGGTGGCGGGCCGGGCTGACCTCGGCCGGGGCCGCGCTGGCGACGGGGTTCGCCCTCGCGGCCGTCGCCCTGGCCTCGCTGCGGGGATACCACCGGGTGCCCTTCGGCAGCGGTCTGCTGAACAACCCCGGCGAGCGCTCGGGGGTGATCGTCTCCCTGCTGCTCCTGCTGGTGCCGGTGCTGGGGTTCCTCGGGCAGTGCGCCCGGATCGGCGCCGTGCACCGCGACCGGCGGCTGGCCGGGCTGCGGCTGGCCGGTGCCGGCCCGGCCCAGGTACGCCGGATCGCCGCGCTGGAGACGGGACTGACCTGCCTGCTGGGCTCGGTCCTCGCCACCGCCGTCGCGGTACCGGTCCTGCTGGACCTGTGGGACAGCCCGACCGCCGCGGCCTGGGCCGGACTCGTGCTGGTCGCCCTCGGGGTGCCGGTGCTGGGCGCGGTGACCGGCGCCCTGGCGCTGCGCCGGGTGGTGGCCTCGCCGCTCGGGTGGGTGCGCCGGGTGCGGCCCAGCAGCGGACGGGGGCCGGGGCTGCTGTTCGTCGGCGGGGTGCTGGTCGTCCTGCTCCTGGCGCTCTGGGCCGTCTCGAACACCTCCAGCAGGGACCGCGGGCAGCTGCCGCTGACGGTGTTCGGGCTGGTCATCGCGGTCGGGGCGGGCACGGTGTGGCTGTCCGGGGGCACGGCCGGGCTGGTCGGGCGGGTGCTGGCGGGCCGCGCCCGGGCCGCGGCGACGCTGATCGCGGCGGAACGGCTGCGCGAGGACCCGTGGGCGGCGGCCCGCACGCACGCGGCCGTCCTGCTGGTCACGATCGTCGGGACGGGCTTCGTCGGCGTCCGCCAGGTGTTCCTCGCCGACGTGAACGCCATGAGCCGCGGGGGCCATCTCGGCATGCCCGTGTCCTTCTACACCGCCGGCATCGACCTGACCGGCGCCGCGATCCTCGTCGCCCTCGTGATCGCCCTCTCCGGCCTCGCCGTCGGCACCGCCGAGTCGCTGGCGAACCGCCGCCGGGGCCTGGCCGCACAGGTCGCCGCCGGGGTGCCGCGGGTGGTGCTCGGCCGGGCGCTGCTCCTGGAGACGGCACTGCCGCTGGCTCCCGCGGTCGCGCTGGCCGGCGCGGGCGGCATGGCGATCGGCATCTGGTACGGCGCGGTGGCCCAGGACCACGTCACCCGGACCGTGCCGTACGCCGCGCTGCTGGTCCCGGTGGCCGTGTACGCCTGCTGCCTGCTGGCGGCGGCCACCTCACTGCCCCTGCTGCGCCGCTCGGCGCACCCGGCGGAGCTGCGCTACGCCTGACCACCCCGGGGCCTGTCCGGCGGGTCGGGTCCCAGGAACGTCCGGCCCCGGGGCACGGGGGACCCCGGGGCCGGCCCACGCCGGTGCCCGGGTACCGCCCCGGGTACGCGAAGGCCCGGATCGTCAGGCGGAGATGCCGTCGATCCGGGCCATGGCGTCGTCCGCGCCGTACGGCTGCAGGTAGGGCAGCCAGCGCGGGTCCCTATGGCCGGTCCCGATGATGCGCCAGGCCAGTCCGGTGGGGGGAGCCGGTTTGTGGCGCAGCCGCCAGCCGATCTCCACGAGGTGACGGTCGGCCTTCACGTGGTTGCAGCGGCGGCAGGAGGCCACCACGTTGTCCCAGACGTGCTTGCCCCCGCGACTGCGCGGGATGACGTGGTCGACGCTGGTTGCGACACCACCGCAGTACATGCACCGGCCCCCGTCGCGCGCGAAGAGCGCCCTGCGGGTAAGAGGAACGGGCCCCCGATAGGGAACCCGGACGAATCGCTTGAGCCGGACCACGCTGGGTGCGGGGACTGTGACGGTCGCGCTGTGCATATAGGCGCCGGATTCCTCGAGGGAGACAGCCTTGTTCTCCAGGACGAGGACGAGCGCGCGGCGGAGCGGTACGACGCCGAGCGGCTCGTACGACGCGTTGAGGACCAGGACATGCGGCACGGGTGCCTCCTTGGGCGTCGGCGACGCGTGGCTCGCGCCGGGACGATCTGCAGTCAGTCTCCCCTCATGCCTGGTGAACGCGCCACCATGTCCCGGTAACGGGCTGGGAGTGTTTTCGACCACACCCGAGGCATCCCCCGGATCAGGCCCTGTTCAAGCCCAGGTGAGTCCCGTCTCTCCTGAGGCTCTCCTTTGCGGATCGGCGTGGAGCACACACGATGCCCCGTTAGTGTGTTGGTTCTGTCCGTCCGGTGACCTTTTCGTGACCTTGACCGCCCCACCGGAACGGACCGCGCAGCACCATGGAGGTACCTGCCGTGTCCTTGCCCGTCGTCCTACTGGCCGCCGGTGCGACGCCGACCCCGTCTCCCTCGGGATCGACGGCTCCGGAAGTGCCGACGCTTCAGGACGCCCAGGAGAGTGCGACGAACGCGGCGAGCTGGGTCGAGCAGAACTGGTCGACCTGGCTCGCGATGGGCCTGCAGATCCTGCTGGTCCTGGTCGTGGCCGTCACGCTCAGAGCGGTGGTGCGGCGCGCGATCACCAAGCTCATCGACCGGATGACCCGGTCGGCGCAGGCGGTCGACGCCGGCGCCCTGGGCGGGCTGCTGGTCAACGTCGAGCGGCGCCGGCAGCGTGCGGCGGCGATCGGCTCGGTGCTGCGCTCGGTGGCGAGCTTCCTGATCCTCGGCACGGCCGCGCTGATGGTGCTGTCCACCTTCAAGATCAACCTGGCGCCGCTGCTGGCCTCGGCCGGTGTGGCCGGTGTCGCGATCGGTTTCGGCGCCCGGAACCTGGTCACGGACTTCCTCTCCGGGGTGTTCATGATCCTGGAGGACCAGTACGGCGTCGGCGACACGATCGACGCGGGTGTGGCCTCCGGCGAGGTGATAGAGGTCGGGCTGCGCGTGACCAAGCTGCGCGGCGCGAGCGGTGAGATCTGGTACGTCCGCAACGGCGAGGTCAAGCGGATCGGCAACCTCTCCCAGGGCTGGGCGACCGCCGGGGTCGACGTGACCGTGAAGGCGGGCGAGAACCTGGACCGGGTGAAGGCCACGCTGGACGAGGTCGCCGAGCAGATGAGCAAGGAAGAGCCCTGGAACGAGCTGCTGTGGGGACCGATCGAGGTGCTCGGCCTGGACAGCGTGCTGATCGACTCCATGGTGGTCCGGGTCTCGGCCAAGACCATGCCGGGCAAGTCGGTGACCGTGGAGCGCGAGCTGCGCTGGCGCATCAAGCGGGCGTTCGACGCGGCCAGCATCCGGATCGTGGGCGGGGCGACGGCCGTTGAGGACGTCGAGGACACCCCGGACCCGGCGGCCGCGGTCGCGGCGCCCTCGGTGTACTCCAACACCGCGTCCCCACAGTCGGAGGCGGCTACCCCGATCGCTCCGCAGCAGCGGTCGGTACCGAAGTAGCTCCGCAGGCCGGACGGTAGGCCTCGCGGACCCAGGCTTCTTCGCCGGGGTGGACGCCGCACCGCAGCAGCTCGGTGGCGTCGCCGTCCCAGGTGGTGACGCTGCCGTACACGGGCGTGTCCCGGCCGGGGCAGGTGACGGTGAAGCCCGCCTCCACCAGGAGGACTCCCTCGGCCTGCACGAAGCGCCCGGGCGTCCCCCGCAGATCGACCCGCACCCGGTCCCGCGTCCGCCGGGTGGTCGTCTCCCCGGGCCCGGCCGGCGCGGACACGTCCGTGCCGACGCGGTCGGCGAGCGAGGACGGGACACGGCGCGCGGAGACACCCGGCGCGTCCCGAGGGCGCGCCGGCGCCCGCACGGCAACGCCCCCGAGGTAACGACTCTGTTGCCTCGGGGGCGTTGTCTATTGACGCCCTCTTCGTCCTGGGCTTACGTTCCTCCCACCCCAATAGGAAAGTTTCCTAACAGTGATCTTCCATGCGGCCGGTGATCAAGGCTGGACTCCATGGCCGGGTCGCTGAAAAGCTGGGCAGCTGGAAAGGCAGGTGTCGAGACGCATGGCAGGAACCGCCGGTACGCCGGGCACCCCGCGCGTCCTGCGCGCCATGAACGACCGCGCCGCCCTGGACCTCCTGTTGGAGCACGGGCCGCTGTCCCGCACCCGGATCGGCAAGCTCACCGGCCTGTCCAAGCCGACCGCCTCCCAGCTGCTGGCTCGCCTGGAGGCGGCGGGGCTGGTCCGGGTCACCGGCACCAGCGAGGGCCGGCCGGGACCCAACGCCCAGCTGTACGCGGTCAATCCCGGGGCCGCGTACGCCGCCGGGCTGGATGTTACCCCGCACCGCATCCACGCCGCCGTCGCCGACGTCACCGGCCGCACGGTCGGCGAGTACGAGCTGCCCACCCCCGGCCGCCGCCCCTCCCACCCGGTCGTCCAGCAGGTCACCGACGCCCTCGACGGTGCCGTGAAGGCCGCAGGGCTGGCCCGGGACGACGTCCACCGGCTGGTCATCGGCACCCCCGGCGCCTTCGACCCGGGCACGGGCAGGCTGCGCTACGCCTCCCATCTGCCCGGCTGGCACTCGCCGACGCTGCTCGACGAACTCGCCGCGGCGCTGCCGATGCCGGTCGAGTACGAGAACGACGTCAACCTCGTCGCCATCGCCGAACAGCGCCTCGGCGCGGCCCGCGGGCACGCGGACTTCGTGCTGCTGTGGAACGAGGAGGGCATGGGCGCCGCCCTGGTCCTCGGCGGCCGGCTGCACCGCGGCTGGACCGGCGGCGCCGGCGAGGTCGGCTTCCTCCCGGTGCCGGGCACCCCCCTGGTGCGCCAGGTGACCAAGGCCAACAGCGGTGGCTACCAGGAGCTGGCCGGCTCCCAGGCCCTGCCCAGACTGGCCCGCGAACTCGGTATCGAGGACGTGCCGTCGGGACCGCACGCCGAGGCCGCCGCGCGGCTGCTGGCCCGCGCCGCCGATCACGCCACCGGCCCCCACCGGGAGCTGCTCAACACCTACGCGACCCGGCTGGCCACCGGTCTCGCCTCGCTCGTCTCCGTCCTCGACCCCGAACTCGTCGTCCTCAGCGGCTCCGCCCTGACGGCCGGCGGCGAGGTGCTGCGCGCCCTCGTCCAGGCCGAGCTGGAGGAGCTGGCCGCCGCCCGCCCCCGTCTGGTCGTCGGCGACGTCGGCGAACACCCCGTGCTGCGCGGCGCGCTCGAGTCCGCGCTCGCCGCCACCCGCGACGAGGTCTTCGACACCTCGCACTGAGCCCCGCAGTCCCCCTCACCTCACCCACCCCGCCCCTGGGAGACCTCGCCATGCCCGAAGTCATACCCTCAGTCGTCCGAAACACGGCTTTTGCCCTGACCGCGTCGCTGGCCCTGCTCACCACCGCCTGTACCGGCCAGTCCGGCACCGGCGCCACCGACGACGCCTCCAAGGACACGACGATCAACTTCTGGCACGCCTGGAGCGCGCCGAACGAGGTGAAGGCCGTCAGGTCGCTGATCGCCGGCTTCGAGAAGGCGCACCCCAACATCCACGTGAACATCGTCGGCAACATGACCGACGACAAGATCAACCAGGCGCTGCGCTCCGGCGGCGACAAGGCGCCGGACGTGATCTCCTCCTTCACCACCAACAACGTGGGCAAGTTCTGCTCGTCGGGCGCGCTGGTCGATCTGAACCCCTTCTTCAAGAAGTCGGGCATCGACCCGCAGACGGCCTTCCCGAAGGCGATGAACGAGTACACCCAGTTCGACGGCAACCGCTGCACGGCGCCGCTGCTGGGCGACGCCTACGGCCTCTACTACAACAAGACGGCGTTCAGGAAGGCGGGGATCACCGCCCCGCCGAAGACCTGGTCCGAGTTCGAGGCCGACGCCAAGAAGCTGACGATCCCCCAGGGCGACACCTACAAGCAGCTCGGCTTCATGCCGAACTACCACGGCTGGGAGTCGACCACCGAGCACTACTTCGCCCAGTTCTCGCCGACGTACTTCGACAGGAGCGGCAAGTCCGACGTCGCCCGGGACCCGGCCTTCGAGAAGGGCTTCACGCTCCAGAAGAAGCTCGTGGACGAACTCGGCGGATTCCGGAAGCTGGAGAAGTTCCGGGCCACCCTCGGTGACGAGTGGGGTCCCAAGCACCCCTTCCACACCGGTCAGGTGGCCATGCAGCTCGACGGCGAGTGGCGGCTCGGGATGGCCGAGGAGGCCAAGCCGAAGTTCGAGATCGGCGTCGCCCCGCTGCCCGTCCCGGACGACCGGGCCGACGAGTACGGCAAGGGCTACATCACCGGCACCATCGCGGGCATCGCGGCCACCAGCCACAAACAGAACGCGGCCTGGGAGCTGGTGAAGTACATGACCACGAACACGGACGCGGTGGTCGGCTTCGCCAACGACATCCACAACGTGCCCTCGACGCTGGCGGCGCTGAAGTCCCCGAAGCTGAAGTACGACCCCCGGTTCAAGACCTTCCTCGACATCGCGGCGAACCCGGACTCCACCACCTCGCCCGCCTCGATCAACGGCGGTGTGTACCTGGTGACGATCCAGCAGTTCGGCTACGACTACGAGAGCGGCAAGGTCACCGATCTGAAGGCCGGCCTGAAGAAGACGGCCGCCCAGATCGACACGGACATCGCGCAGGCGAAGTAGCCATGAGCACCGGCACGCTCGCCTCGAAGCGCCGTACCGCCGGCCTCGCCGCGAAGCAGCGGAAACAGGCACTGCGCACGGCCGCCTTCATGTCGCCCTGGCTGATCGGCTTCGCGGTCTTCTTCGCGTACCCGCTGATCTCCACGGTCTACTTCTCGTTCATGCACTACGACGGCTTCCGGCCGCCGACGTGGAGCGGTGCGAAGAACTGGACGTACGTCTTCGAGCACTACCCGCTCTTCTGGCCCGCCCTGCGCAACACGCTGTGGCTGGTGCTGGTCATGGTGACCCTCCGGGTCGTCTTCGGACTCGGTGTGGGGCTGCTCATCACGAAGATCAAGACCGGCGCCGGTGTCTTCCGCACCCTCTTCTACCTGCCCTACCTCGCCCCGCCGGTGGCGGCCACCATGGCCTTCGCCTTCCTGCTCAACCCCGGTACGGGCCCGGTCAACTCGCTCCTGGAGAAGGTGGGCGTCCCGGCGCCCGGCTGGTTCAACGACCCGGCCTGGTCCAAGCCGGCCCTGACCCTGCTGGCGCTGTGGGGCATCGGCGACCTGATGGTCATCTTCATGGCCGCGCTGCTCGACGTGCCCACGGAGCAGTACGAGGCGGCCGAGCTGGACGGGGCGTCGGCGTGGCAGCGCTTCCGCTACGTCACGCTGCCGAACATCTCCCCGATCGTGATGTTCGCGGTCGTCACCGGCGTGATCCAGACGATGCAGTACTACACACAGCCGCTGATCGCGGGGAAGGTCGCCTCGGGCGTGATCCAGGGCGCGGGCACCCAGTTCGAGCCGGGCTACCCGGACAAGTCGACGCTCACCCTCCCGCAGCTCGTCTACAACCTCGGCTTCCAGCGCTTCGACTACGGCTCGGCCTGTGTGGTGGCTCTGGTGCTGTTCGCCCTGTCCATGGCGTTCACCGCGCTGTTGATGCGGCGCCGGGGCGGTCTCATCCAGGCAGGTGACTGACATGACCCAAGTACTGGACAAGCCGGTGAAGCTCGCGCCGCCGGTGTCCGGGGCCGAGCGGACCGCCCGCCGCCGGACGCTGCTGGAATGGATCGCCGTCCACTCCCTCGGCGTCGCCGCCGCGCTGTTCTTCACCCTGCCCTTCGTGTTCGTGTTCCTGACCTCGCTGATGAGCGACTCCCAGGCACTCAGCCGGGATCTGATCCCGCACACCTGGGAGTGGGGCAACTACCGGAAGGTCTTCGACACACCCGGCTTCCTGACCTGGTGGAAGAACACGCTGATCTACGCCGGCCTGGGCACCGTGCTGACCGTGGGGTCGTCGATCCCGGTGGCGTACGCGCTGGCCAAGTTCCGCTTCCGGGGCCGCAATCTGTCCCTCATGCTGGTGATCTCGATGATGATGCTGCCACCGCAGGTGGTCATCATCCCGATGTACCTGTTCTGGGCGAAGCAGCTGGATCTGTCGGGCACCCTGTGGCCGCTGATCATCCCGATGGCGTTCGGGGACGCGTTCTCCATCTTCCTGCTGCGCCAGTTCCTGATGACGATCCCCAACGAGTACGTCGACGCGGCGAAGGTGGACGGCTGCGGGGACCTGCGGACCCTGCTGCGGGTGATCCTGCCGATGGCGAAGCCGGGCATCGCGGCCGTGGCCCTCTTCCAGTTCTTCTACGCCTGGAACGACTACTTCGGCCCCCAGATCTACGCCTCCGAGAACCCCGGCGCCTGGACCCTCTCCTACGGCCTGGAGTCCTTCAAGGGCGCGCACCACACCGACTGGAACCTCACCATGGCCGCGACCGTGCTGGTCATGGCGCCCGTGATCCTCGTGTTCTTCTTCGCCCAGAAGGCGTTCGTGGAAGGCGTCACGCTCACCGGAGTGAAGGGTTAAACCACACATGAAACTCACTGTGGTCGGCGGAGGCTCGACCTACACCCCCGAACTCATCGACGGCTTTGCGCGCCTCAGCGACACCCTGCCCATCGAGGAACTGGTGCTGGTCGACCCCGCCGCCGAGCGTCTGGAACTCGTCGGCGGCCTGGCCCGCCGTATCTTCGCCAAGCAGGGACACGACGGCCGGATCGTCACCACCTCGGACCTGGACGCGGGCGTCGACGGCGCCGACGCGGTGCTGCTCCAGCTCCGTGTCGGCGGCCAGGCGGCCCGCGAACAGGACGAGACCTGGCCGCTGGAGTGCGGCTGCATCGGACAGGAGACGACCGGCGCGGGCGGCCTCGCCAAGGCACTGCGCACGGTCCCCGTCGTCCTCGACATCGCCGAGCGGGTCCGCCGTGCGAACCCGCGCGCGTGGATCATCGACTTCACCAACCCGGTCGGCATCGTCACCCGCGCCCTGCTCCAGGCGGGCCACCGGGCGGTCGGCCTGTGCAACGTGGCGATCGGCTTCCAGCGCAAGTTCGCGGCGATGCTGGGCACCGACCCCAAGGACGTCCACCTGGACCACGTGGGCCTGAACCACCTCACCTGGGAGACCGGCGTGCGGCTCGGCGGGCCCGAGGGCGCGAACGTCCTGCCCAAACTGCTGGCCGAGAACGGCGACGCCATCGCCGACGACCTGCGTCTGCCCCGCACCCTGCTGGACCGCCTGGGCGTGGTCCCCTCCTACTACCTGCGCTACTACTACGCGCACGACGAGGTGGTACGGCAGCTGCGCACGAAGCCCTCCCGAGCGGCGGAAGTCGCCGCGATGGAGCGCGAGTTGCTGGCGATGTACGGCGACCCGTCGCTGGACGAGAAGCCGGCGCTGCTGGCCAAGCGGGGCGGAGCCTTCTACTCGGAGGCGGCGGTGGACCTGGCGGCGGCCCTGCTGGGCGGAGCCGGCAGCCCGTACCAGGTGGTGAACACCCTCAACAAGGGCACGCTGCCCTTCCTGCCGGACGACGCGGTGATCGAGGTACAGGCGGCGGTGGGCGCGACAGGCTGTGTGCCGCTGCCGGTCCAGGACCTGGACCCGCTGTACGCGGGCCTGGTGGCGAACGTGACGGCCTACGAGGAGCTGGCCCTGGAGGCGGCCCTGCGGGGCGGCCGGGACCGGGTATTCCGCGCCCTGCTCTCCCATCCCCTCATCGGCCAGTACGAGTACGCCGAAACCCTCACCGACCGACTGATCGCGCACAACCGGGAGCACCTCGCGTGGGCCTGACCGCACCTGACACCGCGAGCGTCCTCGCCATCGACGCGGGCAACAGCAAGACCGACGTGGCCGTGGTCACCGCCGCCGGAGAGGTGCTGGCCACCGCCCGCGGCGGCGGCTTCCGCCCGCCGGCGGTGGGCGTGGGTGCGGCGATGGACGCCCTGGCCGAACCGGTCACGCGGGCGCTCGCGGACGCGGGACTCGCCGCCGCCTCGCACGTCTCCGCCTGCCTCGCCAACGCCGATCTGCCGGTGGAGGAGGAGCAGTTGGCGACCGAGCTGCACGCGCGCGCGTGGGGCACCTCGGTGGAGGTCCGCAACGACACGTTCGCGATCCTGCGGGCGGGTGTCGCCGAACCCCGGGGCGTGGCCGTGGTGTGCGGGGCGGGCATCAACTGCGTCGGCATGCGCCCCGACGGCCGCACCGCCCGGTTCCCGGCCATCGGCCGGATCTCCGGGGACTGGGGCGGCGGCTGGGGTCTGGCCGAGGAAGCCCTGTGGTTCGCCGCCCGCGCGGAGGACGGCCGGGGCGACCCGACGGCGCTGGCCCGCACCCTCCCCGCCCACTTCGGGCTGCCGTCCATGTACGCGCTGATCGAGGCCCTGCACCTGGAACACGTCGAACACGGCCGCCGGCACGAGTTGACGCCCGTGCTCTTCGAGACGGCGGCCGAGGGGGACGCGGTCGCCCGTTCCCTGGTGTACCGCCTCGCCCAGGAGGTCACGACGATGGCCACCGTGGCCCTGACCCGTCTGGAACTCCTGGAGGAGGAGACCCCGGTCCTCCTGGGCGGCAGCGTCCTGACGGCCGGCCACGCCCAACTGGACGACGCCATCCGCGAACTGCTGGCCGCCCGCGCCCCCAAGGCCGACGTGCGGGTGGTGACGGCCGGCCCGGTCCTGGGGGCGGTACTGCTGGGCCTGGACCTCCTTGGGGCGGGAGAGCGGGCGCGGGAGCGGGCCCGGGCTCACTGGTCCACGTAGAGGCAGAAGGGGTGGCCGGCGGGGTCGAGCAGCACGCGGACGCCGTCCTGCGGCTGGTGGCCGGCCTCCCGGGCGCCGAGTTCCACCGCGTGCGCCACCGCCGCCGGCAGATCGGCCACCTCGAAGTCGAGATGCATGGTGATCCGCTGCGCGCCGTCCCGGGCCGGCCAGACCGGGGGGACGTACCCCTCCGAGAGCTGGAAGGCGAGATAGGCCACGCCCTCCGGTGGCGCGACGGCCGCCCCGTCGGCGTCCTCCTTGGCGATCTCCCAGCCGAGGAGTTCCGCGTAGAAGCGGGCGAGCGCCCCCGGATCGGGGGCCTCCAGCACCACACCCCACCAGTCGTGTCGCGCCGTGCGGGGGGTACCGGGCTCGTGACGTGGTCGTCCGCGCATGTCCGCGAAGGCTACAAGGGAACCGATCGGATGCACCCGGCGTGTTGGTGAACAGGGGGTGGTGCGGCACGCGCCCCGCGCCGTCACGCCCTGGGCCGCGCTGCGATCCGATCAAGATCGAGTGAAGGCTGGTGCGGATGTCGGTCCCGGCGGTGATACTTGGCGGCGAACGGATGACCATGGGGGAGGTCAAGTGACACACCCGCCGAAGAGCAGCGCGGCGCCGCCACAGGCGGGCCCCGCCATGCCCGCGATCCCCCATCAGCCCGGCCCACCCGCACGAGTCGGTCCGCCCCCGGCCCCCCGGCGTACCGCCTTCGCCGAGGGTGTCGAGAAGGTGCGCGCCGCCGCGACCACCGAACCGGGGCGGCTGCGGATCATCGGAGCGCTCCTCGCGCTGCTCGTCGTGGCGTTCGGGGCGGTCACCGCCTGGCAGACCTCCGAACGGGCGGCCGCCGCCGACGACGTGCTGCACCGCAGCCAGCCGCTCAGTTCCGGCGCGGCGGGCATCTACCGCTCGCTGGCCGACGCCAACACGGCCGCCTCCAGCGGGTTCCTGGCCGGCGGACAGGAGAGCGCGGACACGCGCGACCGGTACGAGAAGGACATCCGTACGGCAGCGGCGGGCCTCGTCACGGCCGCCGCCAACGCGGAGCCGGGCTCGGCCTCCGAGGCGACCATCGCCAGGCTGAACCGGCTGCTGCCCGAGTACAAGGGACTCATCGAGCGCGCCCGGACCTACAACCGGCAGGGATACCCGGTCGGCGGCGCGTATCTGCGGTACGCCAACGAGAAGATGCAGAAGCAGATGCTCCCGGCGGCGGAGGATCTCTACACCAAGGAGAACCAGCGGCTCGACGCCGACTACGGGGACGCGACGCCGTACCCGTGGGTGGCGATCGCGCTCGGGGTGCTCGCCCTGGCCGCGCTGGGCTGGGCCCAGCACCGCATCTACCGCCACACCAACCGCGTGCTCAACCACGGTCTCGTCGCCGGCACGGCCGCGACCACCGTGGTGCTGCTGTGGCTGGTCGTCGGGCACACCGTCGCGCGGTCGGAGCTGAACGGCTCCTACGACCACGGCATCCGCTCGCTGAAGGTGCTGCACGACGCACGGATCGCCTCCCTGAAGGCGCGCGGCAACGAGAACCTCAGCCTGGTGGCGCGCGGCGCCGAGACCATCACGGTCGGCACGCAGACGTACGACGCCTACTACTACGACTTCGACATGGACATGGGCGTGCTCGGCAGGGGCCTCAAGGAGGCGGCCGGGCTCGCCGACGACCAGGCGGGCGGCAGGCCGGTCGTGGCGGCCGAGGGCAACATGACGGTGTGGAAGCAGCGTCACGCCTCGGCCCGTGCCGAGGACGAGAACGGCAACTACCAGCAGGCTCTGGACAAGGTGATCGGCGCCAAGGGCGCGACCGGTGAGTGCTTCGACAGCGTCGACCGCAATCTCGCCCTGGCCATCGACCACGAGCAGACCGAGTTCAAGCGGTCCGCCGGGGACGGGCTGGACGCCATGACCGGGCTGACCGTCGGAGCGGCGGTGCTCGCCGTGCTCGGCGCCGCCGGCGCCGTCGCCGGCATCGGGCGCAGGCTTTCGGAGTACCGGTGACAGGGGGCTGGACGATGTACGCAAGCCGTGTACGGGCCTCCCTGCGAGGCTGGGGCGGGGTCGGCGCGATGGCGGTCCTGTGCGCCCTGGCGCTGGCGTTCGTCCTGCTGCTGCCCCGCACGCAGACCCCGGACGGGGTCGGCCGGACCGGCCAGCGGGTGGTCACCGGCAGCCAGGCGCGCGCCGACGACTGCGAGGACTCCGAGGCGCAGAAGCAGACGCTGTCGCCGTCCGGCGCCGACGGCCCTACCATCGACGCCATCAAGTCCCGTACGGGCGCCAAGCGCAAGCTGGTCGTCGGCGTCGACCAGAACAGCTACCACTGGGGCTACCGCAACCCGAACACCGAGGGCGCGGAGCTGGAGGGCTTCGACATCGACCTCGTCCACAGGATCGCCGAGGACATCCTGGGCGACCCGGACGCCGTCCAGTTCAAGGCCATACCGACCAGCCAGCGCATCCCCGCCATCAAGGACGGCCGGGTCGACATGGTGGTCCGCACGATGACCATCACCTGCCAACGGCTCGCCGATGTCGCTTTCTCCGCGCCCTACTTCAAGACCGGGCAGCAGGTTCTGGCACCCAAGTCGTCGTCCATCACGGGCTACGACGACACGCTCGCGCACAAGAGGATCTGCACGGCGTCCGGGTCCACCGCCTACGGCAAGCTGAAGGCGGACCGGGACAAGGGCACCCTGCCGGCCTCCACGGACATCTCCACCACCGTTCCCAACCAGCTCGACTGCCTGGTCAGGCTGCAGCTCGGCGAGGTCGACGCGGTGGTCACCGACGGCGCGCTCGCCGCCAGTCAGGCCGCCCAGGACCCTACGGTCGAACTGAAGGGCAAGGCGTTCACGACCGAGTACTACGGCGTGGCGATGAAGAAGGACGCCACCGATCTGGTACGCCGGGTCAATCGCATCCTGGTCGACTACCGCGCGAACGGCTGGCAGGCGTCGTACGACACCTGGTTGTCGGCCACACTGGGGAAGGACTCGGGCCCGTCCAAGCCGCCCGCGCCGCAGTACCTGCGAAAGAGCTGACCCCGACCGAACCCCGACCCAGGCCAACCACACAGCAGCGAGAGGTGATCGATGGGCGTCACGGACCCCGCCGGGCCGGTGATGGACCGGGACGAGGTGGACCGTGCGCTGGCCCGGCTCGGCGCCGAGCACGAGGCGATCGAGACCTCGCTGCTCGCCCTCCAGGACCACGCGGGCCGCAGGCTCCTCGAAGGCGCCGAGCTCACCGGCGTCACCAGGGACCGCTGGACGGCCGCCGAGGCGTCGATCACCCTGCTGTGGGCGTACTTCGACGCCTACACGGCCGCGCTGCGCTCCGCCCGGGAGATCCGCGCCCGGCGCCGCTGGTCCAGCCGCGAGGACCTGGCGGAGCTGACCGAGCTGCTGCGCGGCGAGTCCGTCACGGTCCCGGGCGGCGCGAGCGGCCACACGGCCAAGCTCAGCGAGGGCTTCTCGCTGGCCGCTCTGGTCGACCGGATGAACGAGCTGTACGCCTCATCGCTGGACATGGTCGTCGCCGCCGACGCGGTCTGGTCGGCGCTGCCCGCGCGGATCGATTTACTCGCCGCGGAGCTCCAGCGCACCCGCAAGCTCGCGCACTCGGTCGGTGTACGCCCCGGCGAGCACCCGGCCGGGGACGACCTGGAGCGCATCACACGCACGCTGACCAGGCTGCGCGAGGACGTGGTCCGCGACCCGCTGGCCTTCTGGACGCCCACCGAGGGCAGTTCGGCACCCGGCGGCGGCCGGCCGGACACCACGGTGTACGACCGTGAGGCGCGCGCACTGGAGGACGTGCGCCGGGAGATCGACGCCGTGCTGACGGTGCGGCAGGACGCGGAGGCGCGGCTGATCCGGCTGCGGGACGTGCTCTCCCGTGCGGACCGCACCCTCGCCGAGGCGCGCACCGCGCGCGGGGAGGTGCTCGCCAAGATCGCGGCGACCGAGGTGCCCGTGGTCAGCGGGCCGCCGACCGTACTGCAGGAGCAGCTGGCGACGGCCGCCGAGTACCGTCGGCAGGCGCAGTGGCACCGGCTCTCCCCGCTGCTGGAGTCCCTCGAGCAGCGGGCGGAGGACGAACTGCTGCGCGCCCGTGAGTCGTTGACGGCGGTCACCGCGCCGCTCGCGGTCCGCGCCGAGCTGCGCGGCCGGCTCGACGCATACAAGGCGAAGGTCGCCCGGCACGGGCTGGCCGAGGACGCGCTGCTGGTGGAACGGTACGACGCGGCCCGGCGGATGCTGTGGAGCGCGCCCTGCGACCTGCGGGTGGCCGAGCAGGCCGTGCTGCGCTACCAGCAGGCGACGGCCGAACTGCTCGGCGCGCCAAGGGTGCCCGAGCAGCACGGGCCCGAGGACCGGAAGGGGGAGCACGCGTGAGCCAGCCACAGCGCACCTGTCAGCGGCCGGGCTGCGAGGGGACGTACGAGGACGTCGGCGGCGGTGAGCTGTACTGCGACACCTGCGGCCTCGCGCCCGTGGTGTCCGTGAGCGGTTCGGTCGGTTCGCCGCCCACCGGGATCACCTCCGGCGGCAAGGGATCGGCCGGCAGCGGCAGTTCACGCAGCTCGCGTACGTCCTCGCAGTCGTCGAGGTCGCGGCGCTCGGTGTCGGGGCGGCTCTCCCGCTCCCTGTCGGGCAGGTCCACCGGCCGGTCGGTGTCGGTGCGCAGCTCGGGCTCGTCCTCCGGCACGTCCACGCGCGGCCGGCTGGGTGCCGGTCTGGTCTCGGTGCCACAGGTCCCGCGGCCCGACCCGCGCGCGATGGTGCTGGAGAACCCGGAGGTGCCCGAGCGGAAGCGGTTCTGCTCGCGCTCCGACTGCGGGGCTCCGGTCGGCCGGGCCCGGGGTGAGCGGCCGGGGCGCACGGAGGGGTTCTGCACCAAGTGCGGGCACCCGTACTCGTTCGTGCCGAAACTGAAGGCCGGGGACATCGTGCACGGCCAGTACGAGGTCGCGGGCTGTCTGGCGCACGGCGGCCTGGGCTGGATCTACCTCGCCGTGGACCGGGCCGTCTCCGACCGCTGGGTGGTGCTCAAGGGCCTGCTGGACACCGGCGACCAGGACGCGATGGCCGCCGCGATCTCCGAGCGGCGCTTCCTCGCGGAGATCGAGCACGCCAACATCGTGCGGATCTACAACTTCGTGGAGCACCTCGACCAGCGCACCGGCTCACTCGACGGCTACATCGTCATGGAGTACGTCGGCGGCAAGTCGCTGAAGGAGATCGCCAACGCCCGCCGCACGCCGGACGGACGGCGCGATCCGCTGCCGGTGGAACAGGCCTGCGCCTACGGCATCGAGGCCCTCGAGGCGCTCGGTCACCTGCACAGCCGCAACCTGCTGTACTGCGACTTCAAGGTCGACAACGCCATCCAGACCGAGGACCAGCTCAAGCTGATCGACATGGGCGCCGTGCGCCGCATGGACGACGAGGAGTCGGCGATCTACGGCACGGTGGGCTACCAGGCGCCGGAGGTCGCCGAGGTCGGTCCGTCGGTGGCGAGCGACCTGTACACGGTGGGCCGTACGCTCGCCGTGCTGACCTTCGACTTCCAGGGCTACACGAACGTCTTCGTGGACTCCCTGCCCGACCCGGACAACATCGAGGTCTTCCACCGCTACGAGTCCTTCTACCGGCTCCTCGTGCGCGCCACCGACCCGGACCCGGCGCGCCGCTTCGCCTCCGCGCAGGAGATGTCCGAGCAACTGACCGGTGTGCTCCGCGAGGTCGTCTCGCTGCAGACCGGGCAGGCGAGGCCCGCGCTGTCGACGCTGTTCGGGCCCGAGGTGAAGGTCACGGACACGGAGCTGTTCCCCAAGCTGCACGGGGACGTCTCGCGGCTGGGGGCGCGCGCGGTGCGCACCGCCGAGTCCGCCCCGGCGCTGCCCCCGGCGGCCCTCGTCAAGCTCGTGGACACCTCGGCCGCCGCCCTCGCCCTGCCCGTCCCGCTGGTCGACCCCGGCGACCCCAACGCGGGTTTCCTCGCGGGCCTGATGGCGTCGGCGCCCGCCGAGCTGATCAGCGCGCTGGACGCGGCGCCCGTACGGACCGTCGAGACCCGGCTGCGGCAGATCCGCGCCCGGCTGGAGAGCGGCGACCACCAGGGCGCGCTGATGTCGCTGGCCAAGCTGGAGGAGGAACGGCCGGACGACTGGCGGGTGGTGTGGTACCGGGGTGTGGCCGCCCTGGTCACCGGCGACTTCGAGGGCGCGGCGCTCTCCTTCGACGCGATCTACGACGCCTTCCCCGGGGAGGCCGCGCCCAAGCTGGCGCTCGGCCTGTGCGCGGAGGTGCTCGGCCAGCTGGACAACGCGGCCGAGTACTACCGCCTGGTGTGGACGACCGACCCGAGCTTCGTCAGCGCCGCCTTCGGTCTGGCCCGGGTCCAGCTCGCCGCCGGGGACCGCGTCGGTGCGGTGCGCACCCTGGAGTCGGTGCCGGAATCCTCCATCCACTACACGGCCGCCCGGGTCGCCGCCGTCCGGGCCCGGCTCAGACAGCGCACGGCGAGCGCGGGTGACGTACCGTTCCTTGACGACCTGACAGCCGCCGCCGGCCAGGTCGAGGCGCTGGACGCCTACGGTCTGGACCCGTCCCGACGCGAGCAGTTGTCCGCCGAGGTGCTCGGCAGCGCGCTGGACTGGATACTCTCCGGAGGCCAGGGCACCGACCGGCCCGCCGCCGGCGGACGGGTGCTGCTCGGCAGCGGTCTGGACGAGCGGGGCCTCCGCTTCGGCCTGGAGCGCGCGTACCGCACGCTGGCCCGGCTGGCGCCCGGCGGCGAGGAGAGGATCGAGCTGGTGGAACGGGCCAACCGTTACCGCCCCCGGACGTGGGTGTAGTTGATGTCGCAGATGCCCCAGCAGGCCGCACTGGCGAAGTGCCCGAGCTGCGCGGAGCCGCTCGAGTCGGGTGACCTCTTCTGCGGCGCGTGCGGTTACGACCTCTCCGTCGTGCCCGCCCCGCCGCAGGACCATCCGACGCTCACCATGACCGGCTCCGCCGCGCCCGGGAACGGCGTGGACTGGCCCGCCCCCGAGCCGGCCGGTTCCGGCAGCACCCCGCCGGCGGTGCATCTGCCGACCGATCTGCCGGGCACCGACTCGGGCGGCAAGGCCCTGCACCCGCAGGAACAGGAACCGGCCACGCCCGGCGTCCGCTTCGACCGGCACCCGGAGCCCGACGAGTACCCGCTGCAGGCGCCGGATCCGCGCGTCGCGGCCGACGCCGCCGTACCGGAGGAGCCCGTGAAGGTGTGTGTGGCGTGCCGGGCGGGCCGGGTCGACGACGACGGCTACTGCGAGAACTGCGGGCACGCCCAGCCCCGCGAACGCGACCACATGGAGCGGGAGTCGGGCCCGGTCGCCGCCGTCAGCGACCGCGGCCTGCGCCACCACCGCAACGAGGACGCCTTCAGCGTCGCCCACACCGCGCTGCCCGACGGCTCGCCCGCGGTCCTGGCCGTCGTCTGCGACGGCGTGTCCTCGGCGACCCGCCCCGACGAGGCCTCGACGGCCGCCTCCCAGGCGGCCGGTGACACCCTGCTGGCGGCCCTGCCGCGCGGCACCCACCCGCAGCAGGCGATGCACGAGGCGATCGTGGCCGCCGCGCAGGCCGTCAACGCGCTCGCCGAGGAGCCCGCTTCGGCCCGCGAGCACGCCCCGCACCAGAACGCGCCGGCCTGCACCATCGTCGGCGCGGTGGTCACCTCCGGGCTGCTGGTGGTCGGCTGGGTCGGCGACAGCCGCGCCTACTGGGTGCCGGCGGACCGCGGCCAGCCCCCGGCCCGGCTGACCGAGGACGACTCCTGGGCCGCGCAGATGGTCGCGGCCGGTCTGATGAGCGAGGCGGAGGCGTACGCCGACGAGCGCGCCCACGCGATCACCGGCTGGCTCGGCGCGGACGCCTACGAACTGGAGCCGCACACCGCCTCCTTCAAGCCGGACCGGCCCGGTGTCGTGGTGGTGTGCACCGACGGGCTGTGGAACTACGCCGAGACGGCGGACGAGATGTCCGAGGTCGTTCCGCCGGACGCGGCCGCGCGGCCGCTGCACAGCGCCCGGGTTCTGGTCGGCCATGCCCTGGACGGCGGGGGCCACGACAACGTAACAGTGGCCGTGCTGCCGTTCCCCGCGCCCCCGCAGGGGGCAGGATCGGCCTGAGGCCGTACGGAACGGGGAAGCCTCGACGGGCCGGAGGGGACCGGTCCGGCCACACGCATTGCCTCGCGTCAGCGGGGTGTCCGAGGGGGATTTGAACCATCATGGCCAATTTCGCGAAGTCGAACGTGCCGCAGTTCTCGGTGGACGTCTACCAGAACGAGTACCTGCCCGAGGGCGGCCGCGAGGTCAACGCCATCGTCACCGTGACCGCGACCGGCGGCGGCACGGTCGGCAGCGCCGTCGCGGCCCCGCACCTGTACACGCCCGGCCACGGCCCCTCCGCCGCGGTGGCGATCATGGTCGACTGTTCGGGCTCCATGGACTACCCGCCGACCAAGATGCGCAACGCCCGCGACGCCACGGCCGCCGCCATCGACACCCTGCGCGACGGCGTGCACTTCGCGGTGATCGGCGGCACGCACGTCGCCAAGGAGGTCTACCCCGGCGGCGGCCGGCTCGCGGTCGCCGACGCCACCACCCGCGACCAGGCCAAGCAGGCACTGCGCCGGCTCAGCGCGGGCGGCGGTACGGCCATCGGCACCTGGCTGCGGCTCGCCGACCGGCTGCTGTCCTCTGCGGACGTCGCCATCCGGCACGGCATCCTGCTCACCGACGGACGCAACGAGCACGAGTCACCGGAGGACCTTCGGGCCGCGCTCGCCGAGTGCGCCGGCCGGTTCACCTGTGACGCGCGGGGCGTGGGCACCGACTGGGAAGTGAAAGAAGTCACAGGCATCGCCTCGGCGCTGCTCGGCACCGCCGACATCGTCGCCGACCCGGCGGGCCTGGCCGCCGACTTCACGCGGATGATGGAGACGGCGATGGGCAAGGAGGTCGCCGACGTCGCGCTGAGGGTGTGGACGCCGGTCGGCACGACCATCAGGTATGTCAAGCAAGTGGCGCCCACGGTAGAGGAGTTGACCGGTCGGCGCACGGAGGCCGGTCCGCGCGCCGGGGACTATCCCACCGGGTCCTGGGGCGACGAGTCCCGCGACTACCACCTGTGCGTGGAGGTCCCCGCGGCCGGTCTGGGCCAGGAGATGCTCGCCGCGCGGGTCTTCCTGGTGGTGCCACAACCGGACGGAACGGCACAGAACCTCGGCGCACAGGGGCTCGTACGGGCCGTGTGGACCGACGACATGGCCGCCTCGACCTCGATCAACCCCCAAGTCGCGCACTACACCGGGCAGGCCGAACTGGCACAAGCCATCCAGCAAGGGCTCGACCTTCGCAAAGCGGGCGATTTCGATGGAGCAACGGCCAAACTGGGGCGCGCTGTTCAGCTCGCGAGTGCCTCTGGGAACGCGGATACTGCGAAACTGCTTGCGAAGGTGGTGGACGTCGTCGACGCGGCGACGGGTACTGTGCGACTGAAGGCGAAGGTCGAGGAGGCCGACGAGATGACTCTCGAGACACGGTCCACAAAGACTGTTCGTGTAAAGAAGTGACACAACAACCGACCACGCAGGACTGAGTAGGACCCTGAAGGAGAGGGGGAAGCGCCGACATGCCGACCTGCCCGAACGGACACCAGTCGGGTTCCGACGACTGGTGCGAGGTCTGCGGTCACCGCATGGCCGGTGCCGTGCCTCCACCCCCGCCGCCGCCCCCGGCCGCCGGCGGCTACGGCTTCCCGCCGCCGCCGCAGGGCACCCAGCCCGGCGGCCGCCCGCAGGCGCCCGGTGCGCCCGAGCCGGAGCTGTGCCCGCAGTGCCGTACGCCCCGCGAGGGCGGCGCGCCCTTCTGCGAGGAGTGCCGGTGGAACTTCCTGACCAACACGGCCACCTCCTACACCCCGGCCGCCCCGCGCCCGGCCCAGCCCCGCTTCCAGCCGCCGAGCGCGACCTACGGCGGCGGTGACTCGTACGAGTACCAGGGCTCGCGGCCCTCGCAGGTGAACCGGCCCGCGGAACCGATCCCGTCCTTCGGCAGCGAGCCGTCGGGCCCGACGCCGTTCGCCGGCGAGCGCGGCCCGTCCGGCCCGCCGCCCACCTCGGGCGGCCAGGGCGGCCCGGGTGCCTTCGGCGGCGGCCGGCCCCAGTCCGGTCCCCCGTCGGGCTTCGGCGGCCAGGGGCAGGGCCCCGGTGGCCCCGGTGCTCCCGGCGGTCCGTCCGGTCCCCCGCCCTTCGGCCACGAGCCCTTCGGCCGTGAGCCCTCCGGTCCCGGCGGCCCCGGTGCGCCCGGCCCGTCCGGCTTCGGTGGCGACCCCTCCCGTCCGGTTCCGCCGCCGCCCCGGCCGACCCCGCCCGCCGGCCCCGGCGGACCGGCGGGCGGTGTGCCGCAGGCCTTCCAGCAGCCCGGCCCGCCCGCGCCGCCCGCCTTCCCGCAGGAGACCGGCCGGCCCCCGGCCGGCGGTCCGGCGTTCGGCGGCGGTGAGGACGACTGGGTGATCTCCCCGCCGTCGTCCGGCGGTCCGGGCGGCGGACACGGCGGCGGCTACGGCTACCCGCCGCCCGGCGCCACCCAGGCCCCACCCGGCCCCGGCTTCCCGCAGGCGCCGCAGCGGCCGGCCACCTGGATCGCGACCATCGGCCCGGACCGCGACTACTTCATGGCGATGATGCAGCGCTCGGGCCCCGAGGCCACGGGCCTGAACCTGCCCGCGTACTCGCCCGAGCAGCAGCGCACCCTCACCGGCAACCAGGTCACCATCGGGCGCCGCCGGCACTCCACCGGCGACACCCCCGACATCGACCTGTCGGTGCCGCCGGAGGACCCGGGTGTCTCGCACCAGCACGCGGTGCTGGTCCAGCAGCCGGACGGCACTTGGGCGATCGTCGACCAGAACTCGACGAACGGCACCACCGTCAACGGCTCCGACGAGCCGATCCAGCCGTTCGTGCCGGTGCCACTGCAGGACGGCGACCGGGTCCACGTCGGCGCCTGGACGACGATCACCGTCCGCAGGGGCTGAACGGACCCACCCTGGCGCCAGGCCCTAGGGCAGGGGCCAGGTGTGGGGTCCCTCCGGGTCGTCCAGCCAGGCCCGGGCGCGCTCGCCGCTGACCGAGACGCCGTACCGTGCGCGGTCCGGGCCGCCCTCGCGCTCCCACAGCGCGTGGGCCTCCCGCGGCTCGAGGGCGCCCCGGGTCAGGGCGAGCAGGAACTGGAAAAGTTCGTTCTCGCGGGCGCCGCTCGGCAGTCCGGCCAGGGACACCGCCTCGGGTTCCGTGCCGCCCGCGCCGCGCAGCGGCACGAAGTAGGCGGGCGAGGGCAGGAAGCGGCCCTCGGCGTGCCCGGCGTCGTGGACGGTGAGGGCGAGCAGGCCGGTGGCCAGCGGGGTCAGGATGCGGGCACCGCGGCGGCACTGGGCGACCCAGGCGAGCGGCACGGTGGGCAGCGCGCAGGTGGCGATGATCCGGTCGAAGGGCGCGCGTTCGGGGACTCCGCGCGCGCCGTCGCCGGTGACGACCACCGGGTGGTACCCGGCCGCCGCCAGGTGCCGGACGGCCGACTCGGTGATCTCCGGTTCCAGTTCGACGGTGGTGACGAGGTCGTCGTCGCCGAGCCGGTGAGCGAGCAGGGCCGCGTTGTAGCCGGTGCCGGCGCCCACCTCCAGGACCCGGTCGCCGTCCCGCACACGCAGGGCCACCAGCATCCGCGCCATCAGCGAGGGCTGGCTGCTGGAGGAGAGCAGCTCGCCGTCGCGCAGCCGGGTGGCCAGCGGGACGTCGAGGTAGGCCCCCTGCACCCAGCGCTCCCGGGCCCGCGGGTCCGGGCTCTCGCCCCAGCGGCGCTCGTAGCCGCCCCGGACGCCGACGTAGTAGTACGGGACGAACAGGTGCCGCGGCACCTCCATGAACGCCTCCCGCCAGACCGGGTCCTCGTCCCAGGTCCCGTCGGCGTCGATCTCCCGCACCAGCGCGGCCCGCGCCGCGGCGGCGAGTGGGCCGGTCTCGGTGTCGTAGGCGCCCATGTGTCCACAGTAGGGGCGAGTGGGTACGGCCGGTCCCTGGGACGGTCGGCAGGTCCTGAGCCCGGACTCCTGGGTCACCCGGTCTGAGACCATGGACGGGTGAATGAGATTCGGCGCGGCACGCTTCAGGAGCAGACCTTCTACGAGCAGGTCGGCGGGGAGGAGACCTTCCGCCGGCTGGTCCACCGTTTCTACGAGGGGGTCGCCGAGGACCCGCTCCTCAAGCCGATGTACCCGGAGGAGGACCTGGGCCCCGCCGAGGAGCGGCTGACCCTGTTCCTCATGCAGTACTGGGGCGGCCCCACCACGTACAGCGAGAACCGCGGCCATCCCCGCCTCCGCATGCGGCACGCCCCGTTCACCGTGGACCGCGCGGCGCACGACGCCTGGCTGCGGCACATGCGGGTGGCCGTCGACGAGCTGGGGCTGTCCGAGGAGCACGAGCGGACGCTGTGGAACTACCTGACGTACGCGGCCCAGTCGATGGTCAACACCCCGGACTGACCGTCAGAATCCCGAATTCCGGTCGTCCGGCGCCGAATTCCGGTCACGATCCGGTATAGACCGGTCGGGAACCGGTTACCCGTGGCTGGTCGGCTCTGCGAACATCACCCGAGATCCAGACAGATTTACGGAAGTCCGGACGACACGGGGGTCGGGTGACGGGGTTCGTCGTCTCACGCGCGCGGGCACACCGCCTGCTGCTCGGCTCCGCGCTGCTCACGGTGCTGCTGACCACCGCCGTGCTGGCGACGCTCACGGCGTACTCGGGCGCGATCGGGGACGCGTCGCTGCGCCATGTGCTGAACGACCCGCGCAACGCGGCCGCCACCGCGCTGACCGTCAAGGCCGACGTCCCCGCCGGGCAGCACGCCGCCGCCGACAGCGCCGTGCGCGAGGGCGCGCGGAAGACCTTCGACGGGCTGCCGGTGACCGTGCGGACGCTGCGCCGCTCGGGCCCGTACGCGCTGCCCCTGTCCCTGCGGCCGCCCGCGCTGCGCTCGGGCGACCCGGACCTGACCTACTTCGCGGCGCTGGACCACACCCAGGTGCGGCCCACCGCCGGGCGGCTCCCGGGCCGCAGGGCCGGCGAGATCGAGGTGGCCGTCCCCCAGGCCGCCGCCCGGCCGCTCGGGCTCGAGCCGGGCGACCGCCTCACCCTGGCCGACCGGCTCGGCGACCGGAAGGTCCGGGTGCGCGTCACCGGGCTGTACCGGCCCGCCGCCACGAACGCGCCGTACTGGCGGCTGGACGACCTGCTCGGCCGCGGTGTGAAGAAGGCGGGCTTCACCACGTACGGGCCGCTGCTCGCCGATCCCTCGGTCCTCGCCGGCGGGCGGGTGAGCACCGGTGGCACGGCCTGGCTCGCCTCGGCCGACTTCGGCGCGATGACGACCGGGCGCACGGGGGAACTGCGCGGGGCCGTGCGGGCGGGGAGCGGGGAGCTGCGCAAGGCCCCGGCCCTGCGCGGTGCGACGGCGGCGACGACCTCGCTGCCGGACGTGCTGGACCGGATCGACCGCTCGATGCTCGTCGCCCGCTCCACCCTGCTGATCGTCGCGCTGCAACTCGTGCTGCTCGGCGGGTACGCGCTGCTGCTGGTGGCCCGGCTGCTGGGCACCGAACGGGCCGCCGAGACCCGGCTGCTCAGGGCGCGCGGCGCCTCCCGCCCCCGGATCGCGGCCCTCGCCGGGGCCGAGTCCCTGCTGCTCGCCCTCCCCGCGGCCCTCTGCGCGCCCCTGCTGGCCGGACCGCTCACCACCCTGCTCACCGCCCACGGCCCGCTGACCCGCCTCGACCTGCGCCTCGACCTCCCGCCCGCCGGGAGCCCCGGGGTGTGGCTGGTGGCGGTGGCAGTGGCGCTGGGCTGCGCGCTGACGGTGACGCTTCCGGCGCTGACGGGCGCCGGCCCGGAACCGTCCGGGCGGCGCGGACTGCGCGGACTGCGGGACACGGCGTCCGGCCGGACGCGCGGTCCGCGCGTCCCCCGGGTGCGCGGGCGCCGTCCCGCGGGCCCGCAGGGTGCCCGCGCCCGCCGCGCGGGTGGCGGTCTCGTCCCCACTCCGCTTCGCGCGGGCGCCGACCTGGGCCTGCTCGCCGTGGCCGGGGTCGCCTACTGGCAGCTGGGGCAGCAGGGCTCCGGCGGCGTCGCCACCGACCGGTCGGGGGCGCTCGGGGTGGATCCGGTGCTGGTCGCCGCGCCCGCGCTGGCGCTGCTCGCCGGGACCGTGCTGACGCTGCGCCTGCTGCCGCCGGTGGCGCGGCTCGCGGAACGGTGGGCGGCGGCCGGGCGGGGGCTGCCGGCGGCGCTGGCCGGCTGGCAGTTCAGCCGCCGCACCGCACGCGCGGCGGGGCCGGTGCTGCTGCTCGTGCTCGCCGTCGCGCTCGGCATGCTGGCCATCGGCCAGGGCGCCTCCTGGAACCGCTCGCAGGACGACCAGGCCGACTTCCGCGCCGGGTCGCCGGTGCGGGTGCTGGACGCCGGGCAGGGCGGACTCGGCCGTACCGAGACGTACGCGGCCCTGCCGCACGTCCGCGGGGCCGTGCCCGCCGTACGCGGCGAGCAGGGCCTGTCCGGGGACCGTACGGCGACGGTGCTGGCCGTGGACACCGCGCACGCGGCGAACGCGCTGCTGATGCGCCCCGACCTGGCGGACGAACCGGTGAAGTCGCTGCTGTCCGGTCTGACGCCGAAGGACTCCCCGGTGGGGGCCCGGGTGCCGGCGCACACCGCGCGGCTGCGGCTGACGGCGAGCCTGCACAGCTCCACGGGACCCGGGACGACCGCCGAGGTCACGGCCCGGCTGGAGGACGGGGCCGGGGTGCCGTACCCGATGCCGGCCGGGCTGGTGCCCGCCGACGGCCGCCCGCACACCCTCGTCGTCGACCTCGGCTCCGCCCCCGGCCCGGCGCTGCTCACCGGGCTCCAGCTCGACATGACCCAGCCCGCCGAGCGCGCCGAGCGGCACCGGCTGACGCTCAGGGGCCTGACCGCCGAGGGCACCGACGGAACCCGGCACCCGCTCACCCTGCCGGCGTCCTGGGCCACGGACGTGCACACCGGCGGCGCGGCCGTCTCGTCCCCGCACACCACCCCCACCCGGCCCCGGATCGTCTCCACCGAGCCCCTGACCTTCTCCTACGGCACCGGCTACCTGCCGGACGCCGACATCTGGACCATCGCCACGGTGTCCGTGCAGCTCCAGGTGGCGCGGCCCGCGCCGCCCGAGGTGCGGGCCGTCGCGACCGACCGGTTCCTGAGCTCGGCGGGCGCCCGTACCGGCCAGCGCCTGGACGTCACGGTCGGCGACCAGAGCCTGCCGGTGCGGATCGTCCGGTCGGTACGGGCGCTGCCCACCACCGGCGCCCCGGCGGACTCCGCCGCCCACGACGGCGGCGCGGTCCTGGTCGACCTGCGCGCCGCGAACCGGGCACTGCAGGCGCGGTACGGGGAAGGCGCCACACCCGACGAGTGGTGGCTGCGGACCGCCCCTGGTGACGCGGCCCGGGTGGCCGCCGCGGTACGGGCGCTGCCGGACGTCGACCCCGAACAGGTGGTGGTCCGCGACGAGATCGCCGCCGGGCTGCGCGACGACCCCTTCGGCGCCGGACCCACGGCCGCGTTCACCGCGGCCGCCGTGGTGGCGGCGGCGCTCGCCGCGGTCGGCTTCGCCGTGGGCGCCGCCGGATCGCTGCGGGCGCGCGAGGCGGACTTCGCGGTACTGCGCGCCCTCGGCGCCCCGCGCCGCCGGCTGGCCCGCACGGTCGCCGCCGAACTCGCCGTACTGGTGGGCCTGGCCCTCGCGGTGGGCACCGTCCTGGGCGCCGTACTGGCCCGTGGAGTGCTCCCGTTGATCGTGCTGACCGGCGAGGCCTCCCGGCCCGTCCCCGATCTGCTGGTCCAACTGCCGCCCGGACGAGTGGCGTTGCTGCTGGCGGGCGTCGCCGCGGCGCCGCTGGCGGTGGCCGTGGTGACGGCCCTGCGCCGGGCCGATCCGGCCCGGGCACTGCGTGAACAGGGGGGTGAGTGACGTGCGTTCCGAACCGGCCGTGGTCGCGCCCTGGGTGCGGACCCGGCTGCGGGCCGCTCCCGGTGCCGCGCTGGCGCTCGCGCTGCTGGTCGCGCTGACCGCCTGCCTGGCGGGCGCGCTGCCGCGCGCGGTGGACCGGTACGAGGACGCGGGCCTGCGGCACGCCCTCGACCAGGCGCGCCCCGAGCGCACCACCGTACGGGCGACCGCGGCGATGCCGGCGTACGGCGCGTCCGGCACGGATCCGGACGTCTCGTTCAGCCCCGCGGCCCTCAAACGGCAGTTCGGGAAACTGCTGCCCGTGGTGGACGGTTCCGTGTCCGTCGACCGCGCCCAGTCGGCGTACGGCGTCACCACCGAGGACGGCAGCTCGGTGTTCGAACCGTGGCTCCCCCGGCCGACCGGCCTGCCCGCGAAGGTCACGCTGGTCGCGCAGAGCGGCCTGGCCGTACACGCGCGCGTCCGCGAGGGCCGGCTGCCGCGTGCCCCGGGCCGGGTGGACCCGGACACGCACGAGACGGAGGCCGCGGTCTCCGCCTCCACCGCCAAGGCCCTGCACATCAAACCGGGTTCCGTCATCCACGTGCCCTGGCTCGCCGGCACCCTCGCCGTCCGGATCACCGGAATCGTCGCCCCGCGCGACCCGGCCGGCGCCTACTGGTCGACGGTGCCGCTGCTGCGCACGCCCGCGCTGGAACGGCTGCCCGACCCCGGCCCGCCGCAGACCTACTGGCACGGCGCGCTCCTGCTCCCCCCGGAGGCGACCCTCACCGTGCTGGGCATCGGCAGGGATCCCTACCGCTACTGGCACTTCGCTCCAGGCACCGGCAGCCGGCACGCCCGTGATCTCGGCAGGCTGCGGTCCGCCGTCGCGTCGCTGGAGTCCGGGCCGGACCTGCGGCGGGCCCGTTCCCTCACCGATCCGGACCTGGACGTGGGCACCGGTCTGGACGACGTGGTCATCGCCTTCTCGCGGCTGCGCTCGGGCATCTCCCCGCTGGTCGGGGTGGCCGCCGCCGGCACCGCCACGGTCGCCGCCGTCGTCCTGCTCATGGCGGGCGGCCTGGCCGCCGACCGGCGCCGGGCCGAACTCGCCCTGCTGCGCGCCCGCGGCGCCTCGCTGCCCGGCCTCACCGGGCGGCTGCTGGCCGAGACCGCCGTGGTCGCCGTGCCCGCCGGGGCGGCCGGCCTCGCGGCCGCCCTCGTCCTCCTCCCCGCCGCCCGCGACGGCTACGCCGTCGCCGCCGCCCTCGCCGTCACCCTCACCGCCTGCGCCGCCCTTCCGCTGCACGCAGCGCTCACCCACCGCTCGGTGCGGCTGACGGGCCCCCGGGAGGACATGGCCTCGGTCCGCCCCTCCCGCCGCCGCACGGTCGCCGAACTGACCCTGCTGGTGCTGGCGGCCGGGGCGGTGGCCACCCTGCGCGACAGAGGCACCTCGGCAGGCCGACTGGTGTCGCTGGCACCGGTACTGACCGGCGTCATCGCGGCCCTGCTGCTGCTCCGCCTCTACCCGCTGCTGCTGCGCCGCCTGGCCCGCCCGGCCGGCCGGCTGCGGGGCGCGGTGGCACCGCTCTCCCTGGCCCGCGCCGGCCGCACCCGGGCCTCGGCGGTACTGCCCCTGCTGGCCCTGCTGACCGCCCTGACCACGGCGGCCTTCGGCGGCTCGGTGCTGGCGGGCGTGGCCGCGGCCCGCGACCACGCGGCCCTGTTCACCGTCGGCGCCGACGCCCGCCTCGACGCGGACACCCCGCTCCCCGCCGACCTGCCCGCCCGGGTGCGCGCGCTGCCCGGCGTGCGCGGGGTGGCGGCGGTGAGCATCGCGTACCAGGCCAGACCGGACGACGGGGAGGAGACCGTGCCGCTGGCCGGAGTCGATCCCGGGACCTACGGGAAGCTGTCGGCCGGAACCGGACTGGGAGCCTTTCCCGCCCGGGGGCTGCGGAAGGCGGACCCGCTTCCCGCCCTGGCCTCGCCGTCCGTCGCCCGGGCCTACGGCACCCGGCGCTCGTTCCCGGTACGGCTCGACGACGGCAGCTCGGTCACCGTCCGGATCACCACCGTCCGCGACACCACCCCGGCCGTGCCCGGGGCCGACTTCCTGATCGTCGACCGTGCCGGACTCCCCGCCGCGGCCACCCGGCCGACGTCGCTGCTGCTGACCGGCGCCCACCTCGACGGGGCCGCGCTGCGCCGTGCGGCCCCCGCCCCGGCCACGGTCCGCGTCCGTGCCGAGGAGCGCGACCGCTACGCCGACTCGCCCCTGCAGACCGGCGCCGGGCACGTGTACAAAGCGGCGGTGGCGGCGGGCGCCGGCTTCGCCGTCCTCGCCCTGCTCCTCGCCCTGCTGCGGGCGGCCCCGGAACGCGCCGCGCTCCTCGCCCGGCTGCGCACGATGGGCCTCACCCGCGCCCAGGGCCGCCGTCTGCTGATCCTGGAGTCCCTCCCGCAGGCCCTCCTCGCCGCCCTCGGCGGCACCCTCACCGGCTGGGCCGCCGTCCGGCTCCTCTCTCCCGGGATCGACCTCACCACCATCGCCCTGGCCTCGGCCCGGACCCCGACGGGCCGGGCCGTGCTCCGCCCGGACCTGTGGTCCCTGACGGTCCCGGCCGTCACGGTCGTGGTGCTCGCGGTGGGAGTCGCGGCGGTCCAGGCCTGGTGGACGGGCAGACGGGGGTCGGTACGGGAACTGCGGGCGGGAGAAGGCCGATGAGCGTCCGGCAGCAGCACAGGGCACCTACGCAGGAGACCCCATGACGACCGACCCCACCCTCACCGAGCTGGCCAACCGCGTCACGGACGCCCGCAACCGCCCCGCCTACGGCCACGACGCCCTCATCACCTGCGACCGCCTCGTCCGCATCTTCTCCGCGGACGGCGTCGAGGTACAGGCCCTCCAGGGCCTCGACCTCCTCGTCCGCGAGGGCGAGTTGATGGCGCTCGTCGGCGCCTCCGGCAGCGGCAAGTCCACCCTGATGAACATCCTCGCCGGCCTCGACACCCCCACCGCGGGAGCGGCCCGGGTCGCCGGCCGCGACCTGCTCACCATGACCGCGAAGGACCGCCTGGCCTACCGCCGCGAGGTCGTCGGCTTCGTCTGGCAGCAGACCTCGCGCAACCTGCTCCCCTACCTCACCGCGGCCCAGAACGTCGCTCTCCCCCTCCAGCTGTCCGGCACCCGGACGCGCCGCCACGCCCGTACCGAACGCGCCCTGGAACTCCTGGAGTTGCTCCAGGTGGCCGACTGCCGCGACCGCCACCCGCACGAGATGTCCGGCGGCCAGCAGCAGCGCGTCGCGATCGTGGTGGCCCTCGCGAACGCCCCCGCGGTCCTGCTCGCCGACGAACCCACCGGTGAACTCGACTCCCAGACCGGCGCACAGATCTTCGACGCGTTCCGCGCGGCGAACGAGACCCTCGGCACCACCATCGTCATCGTCACGCACGACCAGGCGGTGGCCGGCGAGGTCCGCCGCACGGTCGCCATCCGCGACGGCCGCACGTCCACCGAGGTGCTGCGCCGCAGCCAGGTGGACGCCACGACGGGCCACGAGACGGTTGTCGCCCGCGAGTACGCCATGCTCGACCGCGCGGGCCGTCTCCAGCTGCCCGCCGAGTACACCAAGGCCCTCGACATGCGCGACCGGGTGGCCCTGGAACTGGAGTCGGACCACATCGGGGTGTGGCCGGACGACAGCGAGGAGAGGTAGCCGGGCCGGTCAGCGCACGCTGACGCCGAGCGCACCCAGCCCCGCCCGCCGCACCGCGACGGACCCGTACGGCGTGCGCAGCCTGAGCCACGCACCCGAGGAGAACAGACCGGTGTCGGCCGCGCCGGTCCCCGGCCGCAGGAAGCCCAGCGACTGGGCCGCGTGCACGGCCCGCACGGGAAGCCGGGTCGGCGCTATCTCCCGGGACCAGATGTCCCGCCCGATCCGGTCCAGCTCCGCACGGGTACGGCTCTGCGGCGCCAACTCCTCGGTACGGGACCGGAATTCGGCGACGGCCTCGGCGACCGTCGTACGCAGCGCGTCCGGCGCCGGCAGCCCGGGCTCGGGCTGCCAGCCGCCGCGCGGCGGCAGGACGCCGGCCCACGGCGGTCCGGTGACCGCGGCCGGCACGGCGGCCGTGGCCGCCCGTTCGTCCAGGGACTCCAGGAACTCACCGGCGGAGACGGTCACGTCGAGGGTGACGTCGAGTCCGTTCTCGTACGGCTTCGCCAGCCGGACCGCGCGGACCGCCAGCACCTCGAAGGACGGCGGCCGCCCGAACACGGCGAGCGCGGTCCCGGCCGCCTGCAGGCGCACCGCCGCTCCACGGTCGTAGTGGAGCAGCCGCGAGAGGAAGGCGGCGAGGTCGGCCGCCTCCGTCTCGTCGGCCAGGTGGAGCACCGTCATGCGGCGACGGCCTCCTCGGAGGCGTCGTCCGTGTACTCCTGGAGGAACTCGCGCTCCTCCTCGGTGATCCGGCGCGGCCGCTGGTTCTCGAAGTCGAACGGCACGACCACCGTGGAGGCGCGCACGTACACGACGTCCTCGTCCTTCACCTCGTAGGTGATGGTGAAGGACGCGGCCCGGATCCGGGTGACCCACAGCTCGATGTCCACCGGGTGGTGCCGGTGGACGAGCTGCCGCTTGTAGTCGATCTCATGGCGCGCCACCACGGACCCCTGCTTGAACTCCTTGTCCGGGCGGAACAGGAAGTTGATCCTGGCTTCCTCCAGGTAGCGGACGAAGACCGCGTTGTTGACATGGCCGTACGCGTCCATGTCCGACCAGCGCAGCGGGCAGCGGTAGATGTGGCGCAAGATCGATCAGCCCCGGGTCAGCTTCTTGTAGGTGGCGCGGTGCGGACGCGCGGCGTCCGGGCCGAGCCGCTCGATCTTGTTCTTCTCGTAGGACTCGAAGTTGCCCTCGAACCAGAACCACCTCGACTCACCCTCGTAGGCGAGGATGTGCGTGGCGACACGGTCGAGGAACCACCGGTCGTGGGAGACGACGACGGCGCAGCCGGGGAAGTCCAGCAGCGCGTTCTCCAGGCTGGAGAGCGTCTCCACGTCGAGGTCGTTGGTCGGCTCGTCGAGGAGCAGCAGGTTGCCGCCCTGCTTCAGGGTCAGCGCCAGGTTCAGGCGGTTGCGCTCACCGCCGGACAGGACGCCGGTCGGCTTCTGCTGGTCCGGGCCCTTGAAGCCGAATGCCGACACATACGCCCGGCTCGGCATCTCGACGTGGCCGACGTTGATGTAGTCGAGCCCGTCGGACACGACCTCCCACAGCGTCTTCTTCGGGTCGAGGTTCTCGCGGCTCTGGTCGACGTAGGAGATCTTGACGGTCTCGCCGACCTTGATGTCACCGGAGTCCGCCGTCTCCAGCCCCTGGATCATCTTGAACAGGGTGGTCTTGCCGGCGCCGTTCGGACCGATGACGCCCACGATGCCGTTGCGCGGCAGCGTGAAGCTGAGCCCGTCGACGAGGACCTTCTCGCCGAAGGCCTTGTTGAGCTTGTCGACCTCGACGACGATGCTGCCCAGGCGCGGGCCCGGCGGGATCTGGATCTCCTCGAAGTCCAGCTTCCGCATCTTGTCGGCCTCGGCGGCCATCTCCTCGTACCGAGCGAGACGGGCCTTGGACTTGGCCTGGCGCCCCTTGGCGTTCGACCGCACCCACTCCAGCTCTTCCTTGAGCCGCTTCTGCCGCTTGGCGTCCTTCTGGCCCTCGACCTTCAGACGGGTGGCCTTGGTCTCCAGGTACGTGGAGTAGTTGCCCTCGTACGGGTAGGCACGTCCGCGGTCCAGCTCGAGGATCCACTGGGCCACGTTGTCCAGGAAGTACCGGTCGTGGGTGATCGCCACGACGGTGCCCGGGTACTTGGCCAGGTGCTGCTCCAGCCAGTTCACCGACTCGGCGTCGAGGTGGTTGGTGGGCTCGTCGAGGAGCAGCAGGTCGGGCTGCTCCAGCAGCAGCTTGCAGAGCGCGACGCGGCGCTTCTCACCACCGGAGAGGTTGGTGACGGGCCAGTCGCCCGGGGGGCACCCGAGCGCGTCCATGGCCTGCTCCAGCTGGGCGTCGAGGTCCCACGCGTTGGCGTGGTCCAGCTCCTCCTGCAGCTTGCCCATCTCGTCGAGCAGCGCGTCGGAGTAGTCGGTCGCCATCAGCTCGGCGATCTCGTTGAACCGGTCGAGCTTGCCCTTGATCTCGGCGACACCCTCCTGGACGTTCTCCAGGACGGTCTTGTCGTCGTTCAGCGGGGGCTCCTGGAGCAGGATGCCGACGCTGTAACCGGGCGACAGGAACGCGTCACCGTTGGAGGGCTGCTCCAGCCCCGCCATGATCTTCAGCACGGTCGACTTACCGGCACCGTTCGGGCCGACGACACCGATCTTGGCACCCGGCAGGAAGCTCAGGGTGACGTCGTCGAGGATCACCTTGTCGCCGTGCGCTTTGCGCGCCTTGCGCATGGTGTAAATGAACTCAGCCAAGAGAAACCGTCCGGCAGCTTGAATCTGGCAGTGGGCAGATACACCCCATCTTGCCGTACGGCCACCCCTGCGCGGAAACGCGTCTGCCCGGGCGCCTCTGACCTGGGGTTTCGCCGACGGCAGCGGTGGCTCGCCTGTCAGTGTCGGTCGCCGTTGGTCGGCCTCGGCCACCCTGGCACGGCCCAGAGACGGCCCAGGAACGATCACTCGTCATCCGCCTGCCACTCATCGAGCCGGACCCTCACCTGGTGGTTATGTGCGTCGTGCCAGTAGACGACGCCCTTGACCAAGGCCCCGGGCGCAGGCAGCTCCATCCCGAGTGGCATGGCCATGCTCTCAGCCAGCCCCACGGCATCGGGCACACCCTCTATACGCATGGAGATGCCGAAACGGCTGATGGCCCACGACTTCTCCGGTGATCCGGTCCCCCACGGGCAGAGCAGATACGGTCGCCGGCCAGCTCCGCCGCACCATGTCTCCGGCCGACACTTCAGAGCGCGTGAGCCTCGCGTACTCGTCCATCGGTAGATGTCGAGTTGCCGCTACCGTCCGCCGTCGTTACCGCCAGCGCTGCCGCCGGCTGGGCGTCAGCCATGAGACCCGACTACCAAGAAGCTGGGCTGCTGGCGCTGGTAGATGCCTTGTCTGGCGACTGAGCGCGGGGCAGCGTCAGTTAACGGGCTCAGTTTTCGGACTCACCCGGAACGGATGCGATCACTGACCCGATGGGTAATAGTGGAATTGTGGGGCCGAAGGACAGTTGATGCTCGCAAGCGCCGCGCCGGGCGCCGTCGAAACTCAGGCAGACCCAGAGCCGTCTGAGGGAGGAACGGCCGATGGGAGGCAGCAAGAGCCGATACACCGTTAAATCGGCAAGGCGCAGGGCAATTCAGGAGAGGGCCGGACATCGGTCACGATTTCGTAACTGGTGGAGTCGTGTCCCGTGGAAGGTATGGGGTTCGGCAGTTGGAGCTGTCGCGGCTATTTTGACCCTCCTCTTCACCGGTACCGCAACCTATTATCAGGCCCGCGTGTCGATTGACCAGTTGCGTCAGGCTAAAGAGGATGCCATCCGGGCCGAGCGGGACCAAGCATCGCGTGTGTCTTTCTGGGTGACAAAAAGTGGCCTGACAAGTGAGGAGCTCCACCTGGAAAATCGCTCTCCAGATCCCGTCTTCGTGGTGATCCTACGTGTCGATAACGTCCTTGTGGATCGGAAGCCGGAACAGCCGGAGCGTATCGCTAGTCGGGTTAGTCTAGATTCACTACCTCCTTGCTCCGAGTATATTTTCAGGCCGGAGATGATCGCGTACTCCTACACATATCGAGACGAAGGTAAGCAACCCAAGTGGGAACTCGGGAGAATTCCGGCGGATGCATTTTTTTCAGGGCCTCGCATTGCCTTCATTGATGCGGATGGAAGAAAATGGATTCGTAACTTCTCGGGGCAAGTGTATAGGGCTAGCACACTTCCCGACTCGTTTGGCCAACCGTCGACCGATGAGGGGAAAGGATTCTTTATAGGAAAACCGTCGGAAAGGAAGGCCGTTTCATGTGGCTGAATAGGCTGCCGGAGTCAGTTGCTAGCGGATGAGCTCGGAGTTCAGGGACGTCTCGTGTGTACCCTGCTGGACTCCCGAAGGGCTGGCGCCCGATGACCTGGCCGGTGATCCGGGTTCCTACAGGCAGAGCCGCGACGATTGTCGCCCAGCTCTCCCGCACCAAATCAGCGGCCGGCACCTCAGGGCCTGACGGCCAGGCATACTCATCCATCGGTAGGTCATGACGCGCCGAGACCGGCGCTTAGAAGATGCGGGCAAGCCTTGGGGAGGCGATCGACTCTTCCCCTGAGGCCTCCGCGCCGGGCTGTCGAGTGCCGCTGCCGTCCGTCGTCGTTGCCGTCAGCGCTGCCGTCAGCTGGGCGGTCCAACCATGAGACCCGACTACTCGTAGATGCTCGCCGCTCGCAGCGCTCGGGCGAAGAAGCTCCAGTCGCCGTGGGACGGCATCTGGCGGCCGGCGTTGCTGTACCAGCCGTCCGCGTCGTCAATCCATGCAGCGAGGGCCTCCAGGAACGCGGAGAGGTCCGCGTTGGACCAAGAGTCGCCCTCGTCGACGTAGCTGCGGTGCAGGGAGAGGACGAAGGCCGCAAGGTCATCTCTGCTGGTGACGTGATCAGGAGAAGTAGTCATACTGGGCAACCTACTTGGGGCGCCAGCGGGCGGAACGAAGGGCCCGGCTGCTTAGAAGGGGCTCGGGTGGTTCATTGGGGACTTGCTCTGAACTGGCCTTCTCGGGAAATGGTGTTGGGGTGGCCGATTGCTTCGACACGCATTCGACAGGACGGGGTTGGCCGCAGGTGGTCAGGCGCGGCGCCATGCTTCGAAGAATCCTCGCGGTCCTGTGACGTTTCGAACTCCCGCCGACCCGCCAACGCAGCTCCCACGGCTTCGGGCGGCCGGCGTCACCGCCATGACCATCAGCCGCGCGAACCAGGAAGTCCGCCCCTTCTACCACCGAGGTATCCAAACGCGCCTATCTGCGCGAGCTCCCAGAAGATCTCCACAGTTCGAGCCGATTGACAGACAAGACCTCCACTCAACCTGACAACGCCCCTGCCCTGCTGCTCAACTGCCGTGCCGCCCAGTAGTCGCTGCCGCCCGAGATGTCGCTCAGCTCACGGAGACGGCGGATGTGATGCGCGAGCCGACCGCGGAGCCCCATGTCTTCCTGGCCGTGTGACACACGCCACGGGAACCTGCCCTGCCGTGCGGACAATGCTGGACGTGGACTACTCATTGCACACCCGGATACGGGCAGGCGACCCTGAGGCGTTCCGCGAGCTCTTCCGTGACCACGCCCGACTGGTCCACCGGCACGCGGTGCGCGTGACCGGGGACTGGACCGTCGCCGAGGACATCGTCTCGCTGACCTTCTTGGAGGCGTGGCGGCTGCGCGTCAAGCTGCGGGACGAGGGCGACAGCCCGCGCCCCTGGCTGATGGGCATCGCTGTGAACGTGCTGCGCAACACCACCCGCGCTGCGCGCCGTCACCAGCGGGCCCTGGAGCGCCTGCCGGCCAAGGAAACGGTCCCGGACTTCGCAGACGAACTCGTCGGCCGCATAGCCGATGCCGACCAGCTGGCTGCCGCCCAGCGGGTGCTGAAGAAGCTGAGCCGGAGTGAGCGCGAGGTCTTCACACTCTGTGTGTGGTCCGGGCTCAGCTACGAGGAGACGGCGGCCGTACTCGGCGTCCCGGTCGGCACCGTGCGCTCGCGCCTGTCCCGCGCCCGTAAACGGCTGAGCAAGCTGGCCGACGAAGAACTGAGGAAACGCAGGGAACCGCTACCGCGCAACGGACAAGTACAGGGCGGCCGCACATCTGCGGCCCGGTCACATGAGTCGTACGAGGAGAGGTCCGAATGATCCGCAAGAAGTCGCGGCGTGAGGAGTCGCTGGACCACGCGGAACTGGCCCGGTTGCTGCCGGCGCCGGGAGACCCGCACCTGTCGCTCGACCGTCACCTGCTTCTCGAGGAGCACCTGATGAACGAGATCCAGCACACTGCACCCATCCCTGCGCCGTCCCGCCGCCCGGCACGCCGTCTCCTGCTGATCGGTGTCCCGGTCACCGCCGCCGCCCTGGCCGGCGCCTTCGCCTTCACCGCGCTGACCGGTTCCGGGGGCAGCGGCCCGGCCGCGGCCACCCCGCCCCCGGTCGAAGCGCCGGTCGTCCGCATCGAGCCCGGCAGCACCGCCCAGCTCGCCTCCACCGTCGAGCACATCGCCGCCGCCGCCTCGGCCCGCAAGACGCCCGAACCCGGCCCGGGCCAGTACATCTACATCAAGAGCATGGTCTCCTTCCTCTGCGTCTTGCACACCGACACGGACGAGTCCAAGACCTTGGTCCAGCCCCTGCATATCCGTGAGGTCTGGAATTCCCCCGACGGCAAGCAGGGTTGGCTGGACGAGCCCGGCTACAAGCCCAAGGGCGGCATCACCCTCGACAGCGACGTCGAGAGCAGCTTGAACGGCCCCTCCTACGACTACCTCAAGACGCTGCCCACCGACCCGGACGCCCTGCTGAAGAAGATCTACGAGGAGACCGAGGGCCAGGGGAACTCCCCGGACCAGGAGGCATTCGCCACTGTCGGCGGCCTGCTCAGGGAGCAGCTCGCACCGGCGAAGCTGAACGCGGCGCTGTACCGGGCCGCGGCCAAGATCCCCGGGGTTGTGGTGGTGGAGCATGCCAAGGACGCCGCGGGACGCGAGGGCATCGCCCTGGCCCGGGTCGACCAGCAGAACGGCGATCGCACCGAGTGGATCTTCGACCGCAAGACGTACGCCTATCTCGGCAGCCGCGGTGTCCAGGTCAAGCAGGTCGACGACGTCAAGCCCGGCACGGTCCTCGAATCCACCGCCGTGCTGGAGCGGGTCGTCGTCGACGCCCAGAAGCAGCGCCCCGGCGCGCAAGGTACCGATGCGTGAGAACGCGATTGCCCCGCTGGGCGGTGCATATGTTGCCACGCGATCAGGGCCGGTGTGTCGGGCAGCACTCCCGGCGTCGCGGGTGTCGGTCTCGCGGTCGTGGTACAAGATCGTGGGGCACACTCCAGGACGGCCCGGGAGGGCCCTCGTGTGTGAGCACCGCAATAGGAGCGAGGTGGGGCAAGAGTGGGTATGCCTGCGGATTCTCCGGCCTGACGGGCTCCCGGCGGAAGCACCCCTCTGAACCCCAGTTCCCCGTGAGTCCCCGCCCGTTCTGGCACGAGAGTGGCACGGCCGGGGACCGTGCCACGACCCCTCGATGCGGACGGCTGACGTCGCGTCCGTTGCTGTACTTTCCTGCTGTACGGCAGCCGTGATCAGGGGGATCCGTGGAAGTACTGGCCTTGCTTGTCGCAACATTCCTTGATCAGCGGCGGACGTAATGTTTGGCCTGCTGCGGTGTGCGCCACCCCATGCTGGGACGGCGCTACAAGACATAGTCGGAGCAGGGTGCCCCGCGGGCGGTGCTGCCCGCCCGCTCGAAGAAGCTCAGTGACCGCCTCTGGTTTCGATGTACGTCCTCGTCAGCGCGAAAATGATCAGGAGGTCGAGTGTCATCACCGAGATGGCCCACGCCGGGTAGTACGGGATGAACATGAACTGGGTGATCAGGCTGATTCCTGCCACCACTGTGCCGGCGCCGCGACCCCAGCTGCTCTTTGTCAGGACCCCGAAGCCGGCAACGACGAGTGCCACTCCGATCACCAGGTGAATCACGCCCCAGGCGGTCAGGTCGAACCGGTATGCGTAGTGGGCCGAGGCGTGGAACACGCTGTCCTGTGCGATGCCGGCGGCGCCCATGAGAATGCTGAGCGGCCCGCTGAGCAGCAGTGCGGCGCCGGCGAACTGGGACGCGCCGTCGATCTTTTCGCCGCTGTCAGGCCCGAGCCGCGTCCTGTCAGGTACCGCTGCCATGGCCGTCGCCTCTCTGTACGGCGCGGTCACCGACACACACTGTCCGTGTGCAGCTGGCCACGCTCCCTTGACAGCATCACCGCAAACCCGGGGCGCCGCGACTGCAACCGTGCCGTCAGCGCTGCCGTCACTGCCGCCGGCGATCAACGCGGCTTGCTTCCGATGGCCTCGGGGTTACCGCCGCGGGTGACCGCCTCGGGAACGGGACGGCCACGGCGCTCAGTCCTGGTCCGGGACAGCCATCTCTCCGAGAAGGGACCAGTCGTCCTGCGGGATCGTGGTGTTGACGATGCGCGGCGTCTCGCCGAGGAAGGCCGGAAGCGACTCGCAGGCGGTCCGGAAATGCTCGGAACCGACGTGCTCGGCCCCCGCCGCGTCATCGCGGAAGGCTTCGACGAGAACGTACTCGGCCGGATCGTCGACACTGCGCGACCAGTCGAACCACAGACATCCGGGCTCGGCGCGCGTCGCCTGGGTGAAGGCGGCAGTGATCTCCGGCCATTGGTCCGCGTGCTCGGGCTTGACGCGGAATTTCGCGGTAATGAAGATCATCCAGAGGCTCCTTGGCGAGGGTTTTGCTGTCAGCGGTCACGTTCCGCATGACCGTGTTGCGGGTCAGGGGACGAGGATCGCGCGTCCGCGTACCCGGCCGGCGTCGAGATCGTCCAGCGCGTCCTGGAAGCGGTCGAGGGGGTACTTGGCGGTGTGCAGACGGACCCGCTCCTGTGCGGCGAGCACCATGAGCTCACGCAGGTCGCCGTAGGAACCGACGAGGTTGCCGATGAAGTTGATCTCGGTCGAGATGATGTCGATGGTCGGTACGTCGATGTTCTCGCCGTACCCGACCACGTGGTAGTCACCCGCGCGGCGCAGCATGCGCACACCGTCCCGGGTGGCACCGCCCTCGCCGACGAAGTCGACGACGACCTCGGCGCCCTGACCACCGGTGAGCTCGAGAACTTCGTCCACCTGCCGCCCGTCGGCGACGACACCGTGGTCGGCACCGATGGACTCGGCCAGTTTCACCGCGTCGACGTTGCGGTCGACGACCACGATCTCGGCAGCGGTGAGCGCCTTGAGCACCTGGATGCCGATGTGGCCGAGCCCTCCCGCGCCGATGACGACGCACCGGTCACCCGGACGCAGCCTCCGCGCCGCCTTCGCCGCGGCGTGGTAAGCGGTCAGACCCGCGTCGGCGAGGGCGGCGACGTCGGACGGCTCCAGGGAGTCGTCGAGGCGTACGACGCTGCGGGCCGACGTCTTCAGGTACTCGGCGTAGCCACCCGCGGTGTCGATGCCGGGGAAGGCGCTCTGCTCGCAGTGCACGTCGTCGCCCGCCCGGCACGCCCGGCACAGTCCGCAGGTGATCAGCGGGTGGACGATGACCTTGTCGCCCTCGGCGACGTTGGTGACGGCGCTGCCGATCTCGTGGACCCAGCCCGCGTTCTCGTGCCCGATCGTGTAGGGCAGCGTCACGCCCGACTTCTCGGCCCACTGCCCTTCGAGGATGTGCAGATCGGTCCGGCACACGCCCGCGCCCCCGATCTTGACGATCACGTCGTACGGGCCGGTGACCGAGGGCACGGGTACGTCGGTCATCTCGGGGTTACGGCCGTAGCCGACGACCTGGACAGCTTTCACTGGGGCTCCTTGCCGTGCGAGACGAGGGTGGTGTCTTCGGTCCGGGGGGACTGGTCCGGGGCGGAGTCCGGGTAGCGGGTGCGCAGCAGGCCACGGCAGAAGTGCGCGTTGCCGTCGATCGACCGTCGGACCGTTCGGGCGAAGCGCAGCCGCAGCGGGATCTCGCCCGGCGGGTAGGGGCGCCCGTCGTCGTCGACGAGGGCCGGGTCGGTCGGTGCCGTGCCGAGGCCGAGGGCCTCGCGCCGGCGCAGCAGCGCGCGCGTCGCGGCAGTGTCGGGCAGATCGCCGAGCACGACGTCGGCCAGCCGTTCCTCGGTCAGCGAGGGGTCCTGCCGCAGCAGCGCGGTCAGGGCCCGTTCCATCGCGGCGGTGTGGGCCTTGCGCCGGAAGGTCAGCCGCAGTTCCTGAAGGTCCTCCTCCGCCTCCGTGCCGAAGGTGCCCCGGTATCCGGCGTCCGCGGCCAGGCCACGGTTGATCAGGGCGGAGTCGTGGTGGTCGTCGAGCAGAACGGTGACTGCCCGGGCGTCGGGCAGGGCGGTCAGGGCGTCCTTGGCGTCGGAGGCCATCAAGTAGGCGAAGTTCGGGGAGCAGAACGATGTCGGGAGCCGCAGGTGCACCGTGAGCCGGTGTCCGGGGCCGGCCTCGACGGAGCGGACGAAACCGAGATCGGTGATGGGTTCGTCCAGCTCGGGATCGAAGACGGCGTCCAGCGCCCGCCTGGCCCGCTGCTCCAGCGCGTCGGCAGGCATCTCACGCCTCGTTGGGCTGCGCGGCGACCGAGGCGGCCCCCGCGGGGCCGGCTGCCGAAGGGGTGCCCGCGGTCGTGGCCGGGGCCTCGGCCGCGGCGGGCACCGGGATGTCGTACAGGGCCGCCGCGTTCAAGCCCAGGATCTTCTTCTTCTGCGCCACGGTGAGTGCCGGGAACTCGTCCTGCATGTCTTCGGGGATCTGGAAGTCGACGAACCGCTCGATCAGCCACCGGGGCGTCCACAGCGCGTAGTCGCTGCCGAACAGAATGCGGTCCTCGTCCAGCCAGTACAGCAGCTCGCCGATGATCTGCGCCCAGTAGCGGGGGCGGGTGTGGATGAACGGAATGGCCACGGCCAGACCGGCGTAGACGTTGGGTTCCTGGGTCGCGATCCAGCAGAAGTCCTCCAGCCGGGGCAGTCCGCAGTGCTCGACGACGAAGTTCAGGCCGGTGAACTCCGTGGCCGCCTTGTCGACGTCGGCCACGTCGAACGCGTCGCGGTCCAGCGGCCGGATCGTCGGGCCCTTGTGGACGTGGATGTTCTTGATGCCCAGTTCCTGGCACACCTCGAAGTAGCGGTAGGTCCACCAGTCGTCCAGCTTGTAACCGCGCGAGTCGCCCTGCCACTCCGCGGTGTACAGCTTCACCCCCTTCAGGCCGAAGCGCTCGGCGTCCCGCCGGAGCTGGTCGAGCCCCGACTGCTCGAAGCGGGGGTCCCAGCAGTGGTTGTAGGTGAGCTTGTCCGGGTGCTGCCGGGTGAGCGCGAACGCCTCCTCCGTCTGTCCGAAGCCGGTGCGGTAGAAGGCGCCGAGGCGGGCCGGCTGGAAGATGGCGTGATCGACGTACCCGTCGGTGAACAGGTCCTTCATCAGGCGCTCGCCGCCGTAGTACAGGTACTCCTCGTACGGCCACACCTCCGACTCCGGGCTGAGGTTGCGGTGGTAGTCGTAGAAGCAGTCGATGAACTGCTTGGCGTGCACGTTGAGCTGGTTCTCGGGGCGGGCGTCCCACAGCGCGATGTGGGCGTCCACGATGAAGTAGCTCTCGCCGTCCTTTCGGTACATGTGCGTCCCTCCATGTCTCGTGGCGGCTCTCGGCTCGTGCAAAGGGACCGTAGGAAGCGCCGGGTGTGTCGGAGAGGTGCTCCATGTCTCACTTTGAGACACCTGCACCGGCGACGCCTCCGCAGGCGCCGAGCAGCGTGCTTGGGGCAGGCGCAAGGACGCATCCCGGAGGTCGGACATGGTCTCCCCGAGCCGCTGCCGGATGTCATCGCCGACGCGCCGGGCCGGGAGGTGACGGCGCCGGCGCCGGCGCCCAGGCTGCGTGCGTCGAGCTGCCCGCCCTGCGCAGCCACCCGCACGACGTCATACCCCTCGCCCGCCACTTCGCGCTTCAGCACCGCGGCCACACGGTCACCTTCACGCCCGCCGCCGAGCGCGCACTCACCGCCTACGACTGGCCCGGGAACGTCAAGCAGCTCCGTCAAGTCGTACGCGACGCGGCATCCCGTACCGAAGTGATCGACACCCGTCAGCTTCCGGCCGAGATCTTCACCGACACGGTCCGGCGCCTGAGCCGCCTCCAGGAACTCGAACGAGACGAGATCGTGCGCTGTCCGACCGCACCGGGCACCACGACGGCCCAGGCCGCGGAGCAGCTCGGCATGAGCCGCGCCAGCATCTACCGCAAGGTGGCGCGCCACGGCATCAAGATGCCCGCCCGCACCCGCCCGAAGCAGCCCTGCCCACGTTGCCGCATCACCGGCGTCGCAGATCAATTGAAGTGGCGCCACGCAGCGGCGGCATCCGGCAGATCGGAAATCAGCGAGACCCGGAGTCGGTCGCGGACGCGGGGCCGGGCGGCAGATGGACCGTCATGATCAGTTGGCAGGTTTCGGTGCCCGACCCGCGGTAGGTGTGAGCCACGTCGCCGTCGAACGTGGCGGTCTGACCGGCCTCGATGGCGTGCTCCGCCCCGTCGACGGTCAAGGTCATGCGACCGGAGGTGACGCTGACGGTCTCGACGACTCCGGCCTGATGAGGGTGGCTGAGGTATTCCTCGCCCGGCTCGAGTCGCCAGCGCCAGACTTCCACCGGCGCCGGACCCGAGGTCGTCAGCATGAGCCGGGCCTCGCTGCCTTTTTCTCCGGTCCACAGGGGTGCGACGCCGTCCGAGGACATGATGCGGACGCGGCCTTCGGAGGACCCCTGCATCAGAGCCGACACTGAAATGCCCAGCGTGTCGGCCAGCCGGACCAGTGTGGCCAGGTTCGGGTTTCCCTGGGCCTTTTCCAGTCCCACCAGGGCGCCCTTGCTGACCTGGGCACGCCGGCTCAGCTCCTCCAGGGACAGGCCCGCGCGCATGCGGGCCGCCCGGACGTTGTTCGCGACCGTCCGCAGGGCTGCGGCCGTCTCGGCCATGTGATCTCCCTCCTCAGCACCGAACACTTCAATGCACCGCGCGGTCGTTTGGTTGACATCGGCCGGTCGTTCCGTTGTACCGTTCAGTCGTTCCAATGATAGTAAGGGATGTCCTGTGATCGCTCTGCTGCTGGCCCTGGGCAGCTCACTCGCCTACGGATGCGCCGACTTCCTCGGCGGTCTGGGCGCCCGGAAGGCTCATGTGCTGCGGACCGTGATGGTCGCGGCGCCGGCCAGTCTCGCCGTCGAGCTGCTGCTGTGGCCGGTGCTCGGCGCTTCGTTCGGCGTTTCGACCCTCGGCTGGGGCGCCCTTTCGGGCATCGCCTCGGCCGCCGCGTTCGCCCTGCTGTACCGCACCCTGGCGATCGGTCCGATGAACGTCCTGTCCCCTGTGACCGCGCTGGTCTCCGCCGCGCTGCCCGTGGGCGTGGGCCTGCTGCAGGGGGAACAGCTGACCGCCGCCGGACTGGTGGGCCTGCCGCTCGCGCTGGTCGCGGTGGTACTGGTCAGCGCGGGACACGGTGCGGGCTCGGCGCGCCCTTCCCGTACGGCGCTGCTGCTGGCCTTCGGAGCCGGCGCCGCCATCGCCCTTCAGCTGGTCTTCCTGCATCAGGCGCCGTCCGACAGCGGTGTGGCTCCTTTGATCGTGGGCCGGGCGGTCTCTTCGGCCGTCACCCTGGCCGCCGCGGGGCTGATGCGCCGGAGACTGGGCTCCGAACGGCCCGCGTACGCGGTGTCGGCGACCGCCGGCGTCCTGGACTCCCTGGCGAACCTGCTGTTCCTGCTCGCCGCCCGCAGTGGGGACCTCACCGTCGTTGCCGTGGTCACCGCCCTCTATCCGGCCGGCACGGTCCTGCTCGCCCGTGGTGTGCTCGCCGAGCGCATCCACCGCGGACAACTCGTCGGCCTGGGCACGGCCGCCGTGGCCGTCAGTCTCCTCGCCCTGACCTGAGCGGTCCTACGTCCCCCGCACCACCGAACCAAGGAGAACGACATGCTGATCCATCCCTGGGACGCCGGCCTGGACGAAGCCGAATGGCAGACCTGGATCGCCGAGGGCCACGACTTCGGACAGCTCAGCGTCAATGGCCTTCCCGGCCACCCGCCCGTGGTCGTACCCACGCACTTCACTTGTGACGGAAGCGATCTCCTGATCCACCTCGCCCGCCCGAACCCGGTCTGGCAGGCGATCGAGCACGACCCGAACGTCGTCTTCACCGTGTTCGGTGACTACGCCTTCATCCCCGGCCCATGGCGTGCCCCGGCCGGCACGCCACCCCGCGACGGCGTGCCCACCAGCTATTACACGGCGGTCCAGTTCACCTGCCGCGCCGGCATCGTCGACGACCCCGGGGCCAAGGCCGAGCTGCTGCGCCGCCAGCTCGCGCACTTCCAACCCGACGGCGACCACGCCCCCGTCGCCGTCGACCAGCCCCCGTACGGACGCATGTTGTCCGGTATCCGCGGCCTGCGCCTGGAAGTCACGGACGTACGAGCCAAGTTCAAGTACGACGACCACAAGCCCCTCGAGCACCGCAGCACGGTCAGCGGTCATCTCACCGAACGCGGTCGAGGCCTCGACGCAGCCACCGCGCGCCAGCAGCGCCGCCGCCTGGACCGCATCGGCCCCTGGAAGCGCTGACTCCTCCCCACCCGCCCAGACGCACGAACGGAACACCGCCCATGCCCGCCTTCCGTATCGCCCCCGCCGTCGCGGACGCCTTTCCCGGCACCCTCATCGCCCTGGTCACCGCCAACGGCCTGCGCGGACACGAGCCCTGGCCCCACACGGCCACCGCCCTGCGGGAACTGGAACAACAACTCGCCGACGGCTCCTGGCACCCGGCCGACGAGACCGACCCCCGCATCGAGACCTGGCACACCGCCTACCGTTCCTTCGGCACCAATCCTCGCCGCATCCGCCCCAGCGTCGACGCACTCGGCCGCCGCCTGGCCAAGAAGGGCACACTGCCGCGCATCAATCCGGCCGTCGACTCCTACAACGCCGTCTCGGTCCGGTACGGCCTGCCCGCCGGCGCCTTCGACCTCGACCACATCACCGGCGACGCCGACATCCGGCACGCGGACGGCACCGAGTCGTTCACCCCGCTCGGCGAGCCCGACACCGTGGAGAACCCCAGGGCCGGCGAGATCATCTACGCCGACACCGCCGGCGTCCTGACCCGCCACTGGAACCACCGCGACGCCCACCGCACCCGCGTCACCCAGGACTCCACGCACGTCGCCTTCGTCCTCGAAACCCTCCACGCCGAGCGCGACGGCGACCTCCTCAAGGTCGCGGCGGACGAACTCCAGGACCTGCTGGCCCCACACGCCGAACAAACCACCGTGCACTACCTGAGCCCCGTACAACCCCAGGCAACCGTCTGACCGCCGGAAGCACGACGAGCCGAGAACCGGGTCAGGACGAGCCGTCGGAGCAGTGGTCGTATGCGGACTTCACCGAGGGGTACGACCTGCCCAGGGCTATCCGGCCACCCGGGGCGTCGTCCTCACAGACGTATCTCCCGGGGCCTGAGGCGGGCTTGATCCGCAGGAGCACTTCGTACGACGAGATCCGCACGCGCCGAGTGCTCTTCGCGGCGACGGCTCCCAACACCTCCTGCTCGGTGCACTCGTTGTCCGCGTCGGCGGCACACCAGAAGACGTGCACGGTGCCGGACGTGTCGTTCGTCAGGGTGATCGGGGCGACGTTCTCGGGGGCGGTCGGATCCGGGGTGCAGCCGGCGAGGCAGAGGGCGGCCGGACTCAGGAGCACCGGGGTCACGCACTGGGCAACACGCTTGATCGGGAAGTTCACGGGCCCCTCGAAGGTCGTCACGCGGAGCCGCACCGTATCGCAACGCCGCTGGTCGAGGGCCTGACTGTCGACCGGCCGCCGAGGTGTGACGCAGGTCACTTGGGCGGCCTGGAACTCGGTGGCCTTCTTCGGCGAACAGCAGGGGTCCACTACACCGGTTTTCAAGGGATACGAAATGAATCGCAGAGGTAAGGCGTGACGCTCCTGCCGGGCACCGGTGCCGCCCGCGTCACGGCAACGGACGCGATCGGCGGCTCCGACGGCTCGGTCATCGAACGCTCCTGGGACATACCCGACGCGTTCGCCGTGATCTTCGACCGCTACGCCGACGACATCCACGGCTACATCGCCCGGCGCCTGGGCTCCGACACCGCCGACGACCTGATGGCGGAGACGTTCGTGATCGCGTTTCAGCGCCGTCGGCGCTACGACCTGTCGTACGCCCACGCCCGGCCCTGGTTGTACGGAATAGCCACCAACCTGATCGGGCGTCACCGCAGGGACGAGGCCCGTAGGCTTCGGGCGCTGTCGCGCATGGCGTCACTGTCTCCGGACCAGGAGCACCGCGGGCGCGAGGACCCCGTCACCGAGAGGCTCGCCGCCGGCGTGTCGCACGGCGCTCTGGCCGACGCCCTCGCCCAACTGCCCGCCCGCTACAGGGACGTGCTGCTGGTGATCGCCTGGGGAGAACTCGACTACGCCGAGGCAGCACAGGCCCTGGGCGTACCCGTCGGCACCGTGCGCTCCCGCCTGCACAGGGCCCGCACCAGGCTGCGGCGGGCCCTGGGCGAACCGGCTCCCACCACCTCGACCGCGCCCGAGAAGGAGACTGATCATGGATGAACCGACGATGGTGCGCGACTGGGAAACCGAGGACCGCGGGCTGTCCGACCAGGCCCGCGCCGCCGCCCGTGCCCGCCTCACGGCCGCCATGGCCAAGGAGTCCCCCGGCGTCGCGCTCCGCGGTCGCACGCTGAGCCGACGGCTGGTGTTCCGCACGGCGTTCGCCGGCCTGACCGCGGCGGCGGTGGGTGCCGCCGTCGTCGTGACACAGGACGCCGAGCCCGACCGAACCACTCGCCTGGACGCCGTCAGCGCGACGGAGGTGCTGCGGAAGGCCGCCGAGAGGTCCCGCACCACGGGAAGCGATCTGCCCGTGCCGCGCAACGACCAGTACTTCTACACCAAGACCTACATCACGCAGACGCCGGTCAAGGGCGGGCGGACCAAGACCTGGACCGACGAGAGCTGGATGTCGGTGGACGGTTCCAAGCCGTCCCTGCGCCAGGAGCACGGGAAGATCCACCACGACCCTCCGCTCGGCAAGCACGAGGTGCGGTGGCCTCCCACCGTCTACTCCAAGCTCAAGGAAATGCCCACGGATCCCGACAAGCTCCTGGCCCAGTTCATGGGTAGCAGGAGCGCGCCCAATACCGACGTCATTGCGTTCTTCGACGCGTGCATGCTGCTGATGGGGCCGCGCGTGATGCCCCCCGGCCTGCAGGCCGCCGCCTTCGAGGCGCTGTCGAAGCTTCCCCGGATCCGCCTGGACTACGACGTGCACGTCGCCGGCCGGAATGCCGTCGGAGTCTCCTACCCGCAGGCCGCGTTCACCTTCCTCTTCGACCGCAGGGCCTACGACTACCTGGGCCTGCGGACCAAGGGGAGCGTCCCGAAGAAGGTGCACGGCGAGTGGAAGGCGACCAACTACTACTACGAGACCAGGACACTGCAGGACATCCAGGTGGTCGACCGCATCGGCCGGCGTCGCTGAGACCGTGGGAAGCCGGGGTCGGCCGCCCGTCTACTCGCCCGCCTGCGCTTCCTTCTTGCGCAGCATCACCAGCACCGCGCCTCCGATCACGACCAGTCCGATGGCCACCCCGGCGATCATGGGGGTGATCGCGGAACCGCCCGTGGCCGCGAGGTCGGTGTCGGGCGCGGTGGTGCCGCCGGCGACCGTGGCGGGGCTGGGCTCGCTGAGCGTCTGGGTGCTCTTGGTGGTGATCGTGCCCTGGGTCCTGCAGTCGAGGACCCCGGTGAAACGGTGACTGAAGCCGTTCGGACCGGTGATCGTGAAGTCGTAGGACTGGTCCTCCTGGAGCGGGACCGTCACCGTGCGGGAGGTACCGGCGGGGATGGTGTGCTCGGCTCCCATCAGCTCGAAGGTGAAGGGCCGGTCGCCCTTGTCGGCCGCGGTGACGTCCACGCCGCCCTTGGCGCAGTTCTTCCGGGCCGACACCGCCGGTATGGCGCCCTTGGCCGCCCAGGTGGCGCCCGTGGTCGCGGAGACCGTGGACTCGCTGGAGCCGGCCAGGATCTGGGTCTGGCTGCGGCTGTCGGAGGCGAAGGCGCGGCCCACCGGCACGGTGGTGGAGGCCTGGACCGTCAGTTGCGCCGAGCCGTCCGCAGCGTCCTCGGGGACATCGAAGAACAACTGGCTGCCGTCCTTCGCCGACGTGATCACCTTGCCGGTCTTGTCGATGATCCGCACCCCGCCGGCGGCCGCGTCCGCCGGCGGGCTCACCGTCACGCTGCCCGCGTTGGTGTGCACGGTCACCGGCCCGAGGAGTTCACCGGGGCGTCCGGAGACCGCGGGCGGGTCCAGGGTCAGCGACGCCTGCGGCTCGGCGCCGCCGCCGGCGTTCTTCTCCAGGTAGTCGGCGAGCTTCTCGGCGCGCGGATCGACCGCGTCGACCTTCGCCCCGTCCGAGTAGCGCCAGATGGCGACCTGGGTGCCGGCCGCCGCGTCCTGCTCGGTCAATCCGCTCACGCCCGCCTTTCTGGCGAGCGCGGCGAGGTCGTTGACCTGCGGGTAGGAGTTCTGCAGGATCCAGCGGATCCGGCCGGCGTCCTTGTTGGTGCCCAGCGAGGTGCCGCTCCAGGGTGTCTCCTGGTAGCGGGCGTCGCGCTGGGTGGGGTTGTGTATGTCGACGCAGTACGTCTGCAGGGTGCCGCCGCCGTCCACGGACATCTCGAACAGGCCCGCGGCCACCCGCTGGTCGCCGCCGTCCTCGTGGATCACGGCCTCGCCGTAGGTCTTCAGACCGTTGATCGTGGCCGTCGCGCCGCCCTGGGTCTGTGGTGTCACGTCGGCCAGGGCCGTACCGGCGCCCGACAGCGCACCCGCCACCGCCAGGCCGGACACCAGCGTCGCGGCGCCGAGGCGGGCCGCTTGGGCGGACCGAGGAAACCCAGAGAACGCAGCAAGCACAGAATTCCCCTTCGAGCAGGACCCGTTGGACGTGGGGGACGGTCCCACCAGCAGAATCGGCAGCCCCTAGGGGCACGCCCGGCATCCTATGGATCACACGGGCCCCGATCGGCCGGTCAGATCGTCCGATGGGCTATCCGATCCGTAATCGTTATCGCCCTGACGGAATGTGAGCTGGGCTTATCGACAAATCCACCGATTCGGCGGGGTGTTCGCGGGACATGCGCCGACAAGCCGCAGCTCGGTCAGGACGTCGGCCCGGAGCCGGAGCGGCCGGCGCCCCGGCTTACGTCATGTCACGGCCGCTGGTTCGGGCATCTGTTGGGCCGGGAGGCCGTCAGGTGTGTCGGCGGCCGGTGTCTCCCAGTTCGGCTCCGGGCGCACCGCCGCAGGTGCCTCGGGCCTGGCCGCGCGGCGGAAGACCGCGGTGCCCCGCGCCAGGTCGTGGCCGACGGCCACGGCGTCGATGTCGGCCGACGCCCAGCCCTGCTGTCCGTCGCGCTGTTCCGAGCGCACCTTCAGCCGGCCCTGGACGACGACGGGCTGCCCCACCTCCACCGACGCCGCCACATTGACGGCGAGCTGGCGGTTGGCCCACACCGTGAAGAAGTTGGTGTGCCCGTCCGTCCAGGCGCTCTTCTCCCGGTCCCAGTAGCGCGCGGTCACCGCCAGCCGGAACCGCGCCGACGGGCCCGTCGGCAACTCCCGGTACACCGGCGGTGTCGCCACGTTGCCCACCACGCACACCACGGTCTCGTTCATCGCGAACCCCTCCCTCACCCGGCACCTGCGGCCGGGCGGACACGCGTACGGGCCCGTCCCGTACGGCGGCGTCTGCCATGCGGCGAGATCGCCGTGGCATCAGACTGCCTCCGCCGGGCCGGGCCCGCTGAGCGCTGTGGACCGGTCCCCACCTGTGGAAAACTCCGTCACCCCCGCAGGTGAGCCGCGTACCCGAAGCGCCTCACCCACCCCGCCCCACCCGCCACTTCCGCTTCAGCGGTCCCAGCACGGCCGGCCCCCGACCATGACCAGGCCACCCGAGCGGCTCGGGGCCGCCTCAGCCCACCCCCGCCCCGGTACTGACCACCCGCCCGTACTGCTCGCGCACCTCCTGGTACCGCAGCAGCTCCGCCGCCAGCGGATCGAGCACCCTGGCCCGGCCGCAGCTCGCGGCCGCCTCCCGCAGCCGCCGTTCCGCCTCCTGGCCGTACCGGCGCGCCGGCCCTCGGGCCGCCATCCGGCAGCCCCACTCCACGAACGGCCCGCCGACGATCCCGCACACCATCAGCAGCACCGGCACTCCCAGGTTGGGCGCCATGACTCCGGCGATCTGGCCCGCAAGCCAGGCGCCGCCCACGATCTGCAGCAGGGTCATGGCCGCCTGCACCAGCACGGCCACCGGCCACCACCCCGGGCGGGGCGGTCGTCCCGGCGGCAGTCCGGCCCGCGCCGCCAGTTCGTCCAGCGCCTCGGAGAGCCCCTGGGAGCCGCGTACGGCCGCCTCGCGCACCGCCTGCGCCCACGGCGTCGGCAGACCCGCAGAGGCCCGGTCGGACACCGTGCGGACCGCCTGTTCGACGCGCTGGCGGGCCGTGGTCTCCTCGTCGGCCTGGGTGCGTACCGGGATCCGGCCCGTCGCGGAATCGCCGCGGCCCTGGTACCAGCGCCACAGCCGCAGCCAGGGGGTCCCGCAGGCGCGGTTGGCGTTGCGCAGCCAGGCGCGTTCGGCTGCCTCACCGGCGGCGGTGGCACCCACCGCGTCCGCGAGCCGGGCGGCGAACTCCTCCCGTGCCTCCTCGCTGAGGCCGACGCGCCGGCCGGTGGCGTAGACGGGCCGCAGCTGGTCCGCGGCGGCGTCCACGTCGGCCGCGACCCGGCGGGCCGCCGCACCGCGCTCCGTCACGAACTCGCCGAGCGCCTCACGCAGGTCGCCGACGCCGTCGCCGGTGAGCGCGGACAGGGCGAGCACGGTCGCACCCGGTTCGCCGTACTCGCCGAGCGCGACACCGTCCTCGTCGAGCAGCCGGCGCAGATCGTCCAGCACCTGGTCGGCGGCGTCCCCGGGCAGCCGGTCGATCTGGTTGAGGACGACGAACATGATCTCCGCGTGGCCGGCCATGGGCCGCAGATAGCGCTCGTGGAGCATGGCGTCGGCGTACTTCTCCGGGTCGACCACCCAGATGACCGCGTCGACCAGCTTCAGGATCCGGTCGACCTGCGCCCGGTGCTCCACGGCCGCGGAGTCGTGGTCGGGCAGGTCGACCAGGACCAGCCCGCTCAGCTGCCCCTCGCCCTCCGCGCTCTGCAGGGGGCGCCGGCGCAGCCGGCCCGGGATGCCGAGCCGGTCGATGAGGCCCGCCGCGCCGTCGCTCCAGCTGCACGCGATGGGGGCCGCCGTGGTCGGTCGCCGTACGCCGGTCTCCGAAATGGCCACTCCGGCCAGCGCGTTGAACAGCTGCGACTTTCCGCTGCCGGTGGCGCCCGCGATGGCGACGACGGTGTGTCGGCCGGAGAGCTTGCGGCGGGCGGCCGCCTCGTCCAGCACCCGGCCCGCCTCGGCGAGGGTGCGGCTGTCCAGGCGGGTGCGGGAGAGACCGACGAGTTCGCGCAGGGCGTCGAGGCGGGAGCGCAGGGGGCCTTCGTACGCCAGGGGCACGGTGTGGCTGCCCGGGCCGCGGCTGGGGGCGTCCAGCATGGAGGCACGCTCGGCGGCGAGGGCGGCGGCGTTGCTCTCCGTCACGCGCCGGGCGATGAGACCGTCGTCCCAGGCTTCGGAGTCGGGGTCGGGGTCGAGGTCGAGGTGGGCGTCGGTGCTTGAGCCGGCAGGGGCCGGGCGGGAGCTGGAACCGGCGCGGGCGGCAGTGGCAGAGGCGGGGGCGGGATCATCGCCGTCCTTGGGGCGGGTGAGCGACACGTCGCCGTCGCCGTCGCCGGCGTCCGGGGTCTTCACCCGAGCCTGCCGGTCCTTGTCTCCGTGGTTCGCCTCGGGAACGCGGGCGGGCCGCTCACTCTCCCGGCGGTCCTCCGGTACGCGCGCGTGACGGCCTTCGTCCGGCTGCGCGTCCCGCTCGCCGCCGTCGTCGGCCCCCGCCCCGGCAGCGGCGTCGGTACCGGCCCCGGAAGCGCGATCCTGCGACGGTGCCCTCACCGCGGGGACGCCTCCGGAGCCACCGTCGTCACCCCGCGCGTGGCTGCCGCCGGGCTGCGCATCGCCTCCGGATCCGGGCTCCGCTCCCCCGGAACCGTCTGCCTGCTCCATGTGCTCCATGTGATCCATGTGATCGAAGTGATCCAGCTGATCCGTGTGGTCCGTGTGGTCGTGGTCAGTGACGGCGGTCACCGGTCACCTCTCCTTCTGCAGTACGGACAGCGCGGCGATGAGTTCGGCTTGGGGATCGGCAGCGACACCCAGGGCGTCGAGGGGGGCCAGGCGCCGTTCGCGTTCGGTGTGCATGACGCGGTCGACGCAGTCGGTCAGCAGGCGTCCGGCGCGGTCGCGCAGCCGCAGAGCACCGTGGGCGCCGAGCCGGTCGGCGAGCCCCTCTCCGGCGTTGCGGGTCCGGCGCCCGCCCAGGAGCGCGGTGGCGACCAGGGCGGCGATGGCCTCGGGGTCGGGCGCGGTGCTGCGCTCGAGATGCCGCACCTCGTCCTCGGCGTACTCCTCCAGCTCGCGCCGCCAGCGCCGTACCGCGAGCCCGATGCGGTGCTCGGCGCTCTCCGAGGAAGGGGGCCGGTGGGCAAGCCCGGGGGCTTCCCCGGCGGGCTCGCGCCGCCAGGCCTCGCCGACGCGCTCGTCGGCGGCGGTGACGGAGCACAGCAGCAGCGCGGCCAGGCTCTCCACGAGGGCGTCGAGCAGTTCGCCGGCGGTGCAGTCCAGGGGGAAGGCGCGCCAGCGTTTGAGCGCGTCCCCGGCGAGTACGGCCCCGGACTGCAGCCGTCCGCGTACGCGCGCCTGCTCGCTGTCGTAGGCGCCGTCCACGGCTGCGGTGAGGCGGAGGGCAGCCGCGTACTGTGCGGCCGCGGCAGCGGCCAGCTCGGGAATGCGCGACTTCAGCGAGTCGAGGAGGCCGTACGCCGTGCGGGCCATGACGGTCCGGCGGGCCCCGGCGTCCTGGGCATGGTGCACGAGCCAGGTCCGCAGCGCTGCCACGGCACTGGCCGGCAGCAGTCCGGCGCCCCAGGCCGACTCGGGCAGCTCGGGCACGGTGAAGCGGGGTACGTCGCCGAGTCCGGCCTTGGTGAGCAGCGCGCCGTACTGGCGGGAGACCTCCGACACGATCTGGTGGGGCACACGGTCCAGGACGGTCACCAGGGCGGCGTCGTACTCCTTGGCGGTGCGCAAAAGGTGCCAGGGGACGGCGTCGGCGTAACGGGCGGCCGTGGTGACCATGACCCAGATGTCTGCGGCACAGATCAGTTCGGCGGCCAGAACACGGTTGTCGGCGAGCAGGGAGTCGATGTCGGGGGCATCCAGCAGGGCGAGCCCGCGCGGGAGGGTCTCGACGGTCTCGACGCGCAGCACGCGCGGTGGGTCCCCGCCGGAGAGCAGGAGACCGTCCCTCGCGTCCCGGTCGGGCACCCACACGCGGGTGAGGCCGGGGATCACGCGCGGGCCACTGAACCAGTGATGGTCCTCCGGATGGCAGACGAGGACCGGTGTGCGCGTCGTCGGCCGCAGCACGCCCGCCTCGCTGACCCGGCGCCCCACGAGGGAGTTCACGAGGGTCGACTTGCCGGCCCCGGTGGACCCGCCGACCACGGCCAGCAGGGGAGAGTCGGGCTCCCGTAGCCGGGGGAGCAGGTAGTCGTCGAGCTGCGCCAGGAGTTCGTCGCGGTTGGCACGCGCGCGTGGGGCCCCGGCCAGGGGTAGCGGAAAGCGTGCGGCGGCGACACGGTCGCGCAGCGCGGAGAGTGTGTCGAGCAGCTGAGGCCGTACGTCCAAGGTCACCACATGCGAAGAATGCCCAATTTTAGGGGAATTCTGAAGCATATGGACATCTCAGCGCGCCGATGGGACACAACGGATGTAAGGGATGACCGGGACACGGGCACAGTCCAGGCATAACGAGTGCACAACACCCTGTGCGCCGAGAGCCAAAAGCGGTGCACGATTCGTACCTGCCTGCGATTATCAGGACCGCTTCACCGAACCTCCACATCGAGCCACGGAGGGGAAGCAACCGGGTCAAGGAACGGGGAGCTTTATCCTTGTCCCGCACCAGGCCCCCGTAGCTCAGTGGATAGAGCAGGCGCCTTCTAAGCGCTTGGCCGCAGGTTCGAGTCCTGCCGGGGGCGCCCACGCCCAGCCCTCCCATCGGGAGGGCTTTTTGCTGGTCAGGATGGGTTCCGGTGGGCACGACGAAGCCCTGGACGCCCTCTTGATGATCAGGGGCAGACTCCGGGGCCGTCCGGCTGTCACCGGGTTTTCGCGGGTGGCCGTGTCGAATACGTGTCGAAGTTCTCGACCGGGGGAGATCAGCCAGCGCCCGGTACCTCCTCCGGGAGATCGCCCGCGGCTTCCAGCCGCCGCTTCAGGTCCGGCAGCTGCCCGTGGACGCAGCGGGCGTAGGTGGCCAGGAGCACGGCGACGCTGTTTCCGGCCCACTCGGCCACCTGGGCGGGCGGGACGCCGTCGTTGAGCCACTTCGTCAGGCGTGTGTTCCGGTTGTCGTACACGCGCCGCCCGGTGGGCGACTCGAAGACGTGCACGGCCAGGGGCCATGATCACTCGCGCCAAAGCAGCTCCCGGCCAAAGTCGCTACACCGACCTTCGCACGAAGGCTGCAGGTGCATCCGACTTACCCAAAATCGGCGTAACCCCATGTAAACAACGTAAGGGGCGCGTTGTCGCCCTATGGATCACTGAGAAGAGCTCGATCATGGCCCGTAGAGCCGACAGTGCTTACCAACCCGCGCCTCGCGCCAACCCAATGCTTGCCCGGGGCTGTGAGGCGTGCCGCGGCTGGGGAACGGTGGTCACCATCGAGGGCCGACACAAACTGTGCGTCGCGTGCCAGGCCAGCGTGCCGCAAGCTCAGCCAGCCGCAGGTACGCGGTCCGAGCTCGGGCAGTGACCCGTGCGGCCTTCGTTCCCCATCGTTTTGGACCTGTTCGCATCGAGGGGCACACCGCGACACCCCACTCGGGCCGCCCCTGGGCCGCGCGAGGGTGCTCGATCAGCATGATGGGCCGTGGTGGGTCAGGCGCGCCAGGCCCCCAGGCCCGCATCCGTGAAGCAACAGGTGACGCCCGCGCCCCAGTCCTCGTCTTCGTGCCAGACGGCGGGGTCGGCCAGGGTCGCGAGGAGCTCACCAGCAGGTATGACCATGTAGCCCTTCTTCGGATCAGGGAAGTAGCACACCTCGATCCAGCCCTTGTCGACCCATTGGACCAACGGCGCGACCTGCGGTTCGACCCAGGCGAGGCGTTCTTCAAGGCTCCACTCCGCTTCCGGGCTCCGTAGGACGCCATAGGGGCCGGTCAGCCAGCCGCTCACCTCGTAAGTGCAGACCAGCAGCTCCTCCTCGACCGCAGTCCGCTCCTCCGCGGGCGGGAACCCGCCCGACTGTGGCGCCGGGAAGGCCTCGGCCCTGAAACGCGCGTCGACGGCCTCTGGCACCGACAGCCAGATACGGTCCGGGGATGACTTAGTCGGGATCCACTGGTCCGGGTCGGTCAGCACCCCGTGCAGCTCCCGGCGGCTCAAGACCGGGTCGGAGGGAGCGGACCACGGGCCGGACGCCTGGCGGACATCCAGCAGCCCCCGCTCGACCAGGCCCAAGGCCGCCTCGGCCAGCCGGGGCACCAGCTCCCGCGCTTCCCCTTGGGTATAGCTACGCGGGGGCGGGGCCTCAGAATCACCGGCCCAGCGCAGCGCCGCTCCGTAGTACTGCACCATGCCGGCCAACTGGTGCTTCTGCATGGCTCGGCGCAGCAACGCCTGCTCCGCCACGACCATGGACATCCACGTGCTCATGACCGGCATGGTTCCAGACACCGCGGAGCCCTAGCGTCGAGGGCCCTGCCCCGGCACCCTGGGGGCCGTCTTTGGGCCGTCCGAGGGGGCCAACGACGACAGACGATGAATGTTGTCGACGGCTCTGCCCCAGGTCAGAGGTGGCTGAACTGGCTCCCGGCAGCCGGATGGACGGAGTGCCAACACGACCATTCACCGACCTCTTCCGGGCACGGTCCGGGTCATTGGCCGATAGTGCTAGAACACCCGCATGACGTACAGGTTTACAGCCCAGGTCGCCTGCGGACTCGATGATCCGGACGAAGACGACTGTGTGATGGCGGGGCTAGCCGAGTCGGACGACGAGGAAGCGTTCTCCCTGTTGTTCATGTGCGACTTCGACGAGCCCGATGCTCAGGAAGTGCGTCTCGGCATGGACACGCACTGCCTAGTCACACCCGACCAAGGCACTGCCTACGGCTGTGTACGCGAAGTGGAACTGGACGGTGACGTGCTGCGGGTGACATTGGACCCCTCGTCGCTGGAAGCCCTCGGTTTGTCCGATCCAGTTGTCGAGGCCTTGCTACAGACGCCAGCGGCGGACGTGGCACGAATGCGCGAGGTACTGTCACGCATCCTGGCGTACGGACGCCCAGATGCCCGCCCAGGGCTGACCAACCTTTAGTGTCGAATGTGTGTCGAAGACGCCGAGATTTCACCCTCGACGTCTGGGGAACTCCAGGTCAGAGAGGCTACGCCAGTGATCCCACCCAGCGCCTTCTAAGCGCTTGGCCGCAGGTTCGAGTCCTGCCGGGGGCGCCCACGCCCAGCCCTCCTATCGGGAGGGCTTTTTGCTGGTCAGGGTAGGTCCAGCCACACACAGAAGAGCGCCGAACCGCCCCCGCTGATCGCGGGGAGGGTCCGGCACTGTCCGGCCGGCACCGGGTTTCTGCGGGTGGCTGCGGTGAATAGGCGGAGAAGTTCTCCGGGCACCGTCAGGCTGGGCGGGGAGGGAACATCGAGCCAGGATCGCTGCTCGACGTCCCTGAGCCGCCTCGAGAAGCACAGAGCAGATGGACGTCCGGTCACCCGGTCGTCGGCACGGCGCCCTCGCCGAAGGCAGCAATGTCCTGCGGCGTCATGTCCTCACGGAGGCGTCTGAACCGCACCGGATGCCGCCAGGCCCCCCGGTCCTGGGCGGTGTCCACGTCGATCTCCGCGACCAGTGCGGGCTCGACGAGGACGACGCCGAGCGGAGTCCAAGACGCCCACGAGGTCGTGAATCGCACGCCTTCCCACGGGTGCCCAGGCCTGGCAGCGGTGAGCCTGCCGGCGAGGCGCCGGGCCGCCTCCGGGGCCAGCTGGGTGCTACGGGCGACCAGCCGCAAGGCTGGGTCCTGGTCGTAGCGGCCCATCAAGAGGCTTTGCGGGCGGGGCAAGGTACCGGTCATCGCCCCGACGATGCCCTCGGTGGTGTTCCTGCAGCGGATTTTGCACCAACGCCGGACGCCCGGGAGGTATTGCTGGTCCCGCCCGCGGATCACCAGCCCCTCAACGCCTGGCACCAGCGTCCACGAGGCATGCCACTCCTGTGCGATTCGGACGTCGCTTGTCTCGGGACACAGCGTCCACGGCGTAATCAGCCCATGCTCGCTGAACAGACCCTCCAGCCTCTCGCGTCGACGTCCGTAGGGCTCACGGAGCAACTCCTGTCCGTCGGCTTGCAGGACATCAAAGGCAATGAAGTGCGCGGGCAGCTCCTCAGCGAGCCGTACGGCTGTCCGGCCACTGGAAGCGGCACGGCGCTGCAGCGCCTCGAAGGACAGCTGCTCGCCAGCCCACACGACCAGTTCACCATCGAGGACAAGGCCATCGGGCAGATGCCCGGCGGCTCGGCCCAGGTCGGGGAAGCGCCCCTGAATGAAGGCGCCCCGACAGGACTGGAGAACCGCTGAGCTGAGAGCGGGGCTCGGGGTGAAGAGCAAGGCGCGGTGGCCGTCCTTCTCCAGACTTTGATGTGTCTCATGAGACATCAGCTCGCTGTCTGGGCCACTTCAACACCGGCGCATGATCGGCAAGCAGCTCAACATCGCCCAGGCCCGCCACCGCCTGGCCCGGCGGATCTTCCTCGCCCAGCGCGGCGAACTGCGCCAGCGCTACCACAAGGGCATGGGGGACCAGCCCTTTTTCCGCCCCACGCAGGCCAGCCGCCGACCGCTGCGCCAACCGTCGGCCGATGAGGACGCCAGCGAGGCGTAGCGGAGCGTTGCCCAGGGCGGACGGTTCAAGTTCCGTAGCGGCCATGGTGCGCGCGTGAGAGGGCGGCGGCGCCCTGGCAGGCGAGGGTGGCGGCATCGTCTGCGTACTGGGGGATGTCGTCGGGCCATTTCGAAGTCGGCTGGAGGATCAGCAGCGAGACGGCACCGTGCAGGCACGCGCAGATGGCCCGGGTCAGCGCCGTCACATCGCCGTGGAGCACGCCGGCGTCGGCGCATCGCTGCACCGTTTCCCGCAGGGCTCGGAAGCAGGCGTCGGCGACCTGTTCAGTGGCGGCTGTCGCGGGTCCGCTCGCGACCAGGCGGTAGCGCAGGGGATGGTCGAGCCCGAACCTGATGTAGGCGACACTGCGCTGGTGGAGTTCGGCAAACGGGTCGGTGGTCTGGGCGCTGATGCTCAGCATCCGTCGGCCGAGCTCGTCCCAGACCCCGAGGCATACGGTGTGCAGCAGTTCCAGTCGGTTGTCGAAGTGCAGATACACCGAGGGGGTGCTGACCCCGACAGCCTGTGCCACCGCGCGGATGGTCACGCCGTCCTCGCCGGCGTCGTCGAGCAGCGTGCCGGCCGCTTCGATGAGCTCGTCCCTCAGTCGGCCGCCGTGGCCTCGCTTGGCGCGACTGCGCCGACGGCCTTCGGTTGTGCCGGCGCGGCCGTCGGCCGTGGTCTGGCCGGGTCCCTTAGTCATGGCGCCTCCGGAGGGCGACGAGTTGAGTGACGCGGGCGCAGAGCCGGTCCTTGTCATCCCTGATGTCGATTTCCACCGCGACCGTTGACTTGCCGACGTGCAGCGGGCGGGAGGTCGCGAAGGCGCCGGTGCCGTGTACAGGGCGCAGGAAGTGGGTGGTGGATTCCATGGTCGCGGGGACGATGTCGGCGGTCCCGTTCAGCGTGGCGCACACAGCGCCGGCTACATCGGCCAGCCCCATCAGTGCCCCACCGTGCATCGCGGCGCCGACGGTGGACTGCTCGGGCGTGTAGGCGAGTTGTGCGGTGACAGCGTCGGCCTTGAAGGCTCCGAAGCGTATTCCGAGCGTCCTGGCGAACGGCGCCAAGGTGTAGACGTCTTGCTCGGTGATGGTCATCGCGGCCCCTCAGGTTGTCGCCGTCAAGTTAACGGTGACATGTTATGTGGACCTCACGGTTCGTGTCCACGCCTGTGGCGCGAGGCTGCAGGGCTGTGCAGTCTTCCGGTGCCGATCGGAGGCGTGCTGAGAGACGTCGAGCTGTCACTCGGATGAGACAACTTCAAGTGTCTGGAGAACCGTCGAACTTGGGCTGAAAGACCAAGCCGCCGGGCAGCGCTCCACCGGGCGGAGGCGACTGGTCACGGGCCTGCGCCAGCATCGGTTCTACCGGGCGTCGCAGCACCATACTTCCGGTCTACGACTGGGACACCAGCCCCGCGACTTGGACTGAGCGGTTGCCGGTTCCGTTTAGCCGCGCAGGCCGATGAGACCTTCCCTGCCGCATCAAGGGCCGCGCACGGCGCGGGCGCGCCGCCTCTGCAGCGCGCTGGCGACTGCGGGCAAATGTAAGGAGGTTGACGGCAGCGCTCACGGCAACGACGGCGGACAGCAGCGGCACTCGGGACAGCCCGGCCCGGCGATCTCAAGGGAAGATCGGACCGCCCCACCAAGGCATGCCCGCATCGCGCGGTGCAGTTTCGTGGCCCTCCAGCAGGCCCTCAGCATCTGGCTGGGCTACTCCGCCTACTCGCTCCGCCACCAGCGGACACGGCACGTGATCGAGTCCGCATTTGGGCCACGCTCTGCTGCCGGATCCGACAAGATGGGCGGCTATGGGACGAGGGGCGCTTGACCCAGGGCCACAGCGCGTGTGCGTGTTATATCTGCCGCTAATCACCCGTGGGGCAATCGATGCGCTGGCGCTGGCGCAGCGCCTTCATCTACGCACTGACGCAACCGCGGTCAGCCTGCCGCCGGCCTTGCTCGCATGGGCTGCATTTCGGGCCGATCAACCCAAAGCCACGACCGTCGACCTGTGGACCTTCGCCGAGCAGCCGGCCGTTGCAGTCAGAAGTGAGCGGGACGACGAAGCTGCCGTCCGAGGGGGTCAGTTACCCCTACCCTCTGCCGGTCGCCTGGCGAGCCGCCGAAAACAACTTTGCCGAATCCTGGCCCCTCCTGATGGACCTGACCCGCAACTGGCCCGGCGGACCGCCCGGCGACCCTGTCCTCTGGCCTCCCAGCGCCACTGGGTTAGCCGGCCAAGACGCAGAGATCGGGGAAGTGTTCTCGGAACGGGTTCCCACGCGGCGCCTGGTGATCCTGGGCGAGCCCGGCGCAGGCAAGAGCGTGCTCCTAATCCGGCTCCTGCAGGACCTCATCACACATCGCTCGGACGACGCCCCGGTACCCGTCCTGTTCTTCCTGGCCTCGTGGAACGCCAGCCAGCCGCTAATGACGTCCGCCACACCCAGGCCCTGCCTGACCGCGGCGTGCTGCGACAGGTTGGAACGACGCACCAGTTCCGACACATCGACCTTCAACGCCACCTCACTACACGCCTTCGAAGGGAATTTGATGGCCGATCGCGGTGTCATTACCCAAGTGCGCCAGACGGTGCGAATCTACAATCTGCTGGTCATGGTCATCGGAGCCATCGTTCTGGTGGTTTCGATCAATCGCACCCACGACGACATGCTTGCCAAATCCCTCGAAGTTGCAGGCACTGCACTCGTGTCGGCGGCATTGGTGAGCTTCATATTTGGCCAGATCACCATCCGTGATACAACGTTGCAGGTCGATCAAGCAATTGATCAGGCCCTGCGTGAGGTCCTCCAGCCCGTGCGGGAGAACCTCTTTGCTGGGGCGCTGACACACTACAGATGGGATTGCCATCTCGACGCACTAGGACCAGACGGCTACGCAATTCAGGCAATGCGCATCTCGTACCAGGATTCGGAGATACCCCGTGAACTGCGATTCATCTGCCTCTCATCGCCATCCGACGAGCCGTTTGACATCATCTCCCGGGATACCAGGTACGTGTTTCGATGGAGATTGGATGAGGGCGCAGGCCCCATCAACCCAGACTCCTTCCGCGTCCATCAAGTATCCGTGAACGGCCAGCAGTTGCGTCAGGCACCTGCACGCCAGACGTTTTTGCAGGGATTCCCAGCATTAGAATTCAGATTCCCCCTCTCGGCGACCGTACGCCATTACGAAACTCATTCTGTTGAGTTTCGCATCGTCACACGTAAGCGCCTAGGGGAAGATCGAAAAATTCGCGTGCGGGTGCACACGTTCCGTCCCGTCCTCGACGCCGAATATCGCCTGACGGTGGGGGCGACAATCGGGGCTCAGAACCTTAGTACACAGTTGTCGGGGGTGAACCGCCTTGGCGCTGGCGGGCTGACGCAGCATGGCCGCACGCACCCAGCGGCCTTCGACTATGCGGCCGCCTACGCCATCTTTACCACGCCGCTTGGCGTAGGCAGCAGCATCGGATTCACGATCGACCGCGGGATTCATAGTAGCGGGGCCTCTTAGCCTCGCGGTTTCGCGAAGCAGGCTGTCTGAGGCTTGATCAGAAGGGGGGGTGCTCGTTCCGCCGGCATCAGGTTAGCTGTAACACACTGGGGTGACCCTGGGGTGCTACACCCGTCGGCGAAGTCGACCCGATTGGGCATAGGAGCCGGAGGCGAATCCCCTCACGAGGGAGCAGCCGGGAACCCATGGAATCTTCCCTAACTGACCAAAGAGGCCCGCATTGCTCACTGCGTGCAGCCCGGGCCTGCTGTCCTGTCTTCGCCCCCTCCAGCCCGATGGGTCGCTCCCTAGGTGCCTACTTGGGGCGCGGGCCGTATACCGCATAGTTCGGATGGCCGTGAGCCCCATCGTCACATCCAGCCAGCCACGCAGCTGAGTCAACGTCGTCCGGCAGCATCGCGCCGCACTCAGCGTCGGAGTCCTTTGGCCAGGACGCACACGCATTTATGTATCCCGCGACATCTTTCGGATCGATTCCCTTGCCACAGTCCGGGTCCGAGTCCGGGGTTATGCCGATGGTTTCGCCCGCCACGTACCCATCCCAGTACGTGTCTTGCGGCGAAGCGCTGCACCCAACAGCGCCGAGCAGCGCCGCCAACACCCCCGCAGCCAGAAAGCCAGCTCGCCTCATGCGCCCCCAAGGCTTACAGAGAGGGCTGATCCTACCGACGCGGGGAAAGCGATGCCATACACCCCGGCATGGTCGAAATCCTCGCCGAGCGCACCCTCGACCTGTAAGCCGCCGCCGAGCTACGCCTGGCGGGCATCACCGCTCGCCAGGCCGGCCAGCACCTCTTGTATGTAGCCGCGGCGCTTCCGGTAGAACGCGATGCGCTCGCCGATGCTGAGGAGATCTCCCAGGCCACGCTTACGGGGTTGCCTCCCGCTGCTAGTAGGGCGTTCTTGAAGGTACCGATGTGGCGAGGAACGAGCAGGCAGACAGCTGCAACACCCCGGGTGTTACAGCCCGTCGGCGTAGCCGACCTTTCAATGGGTGGAGGAGACGGAGGCGGTGGCGCGCCTTACCGTCCACCAGTCGGACGTCATGACCCCGTGCGCCAACTTGATCACACTGTCGGCGGCCCTCGTTTCCGGATCCGCAGTGAGCGCAGCATCAGCGAGGCAGCCCCACACGGCAGTGTGACCGCCAACTAGGCCCGCCGCGCCACACTCGGCGTTCCCACCCTCTGAAAGGGCGGGAGAAGGCCACACGTGCCCTCTACGTGCCCGATCGAGCAGCAACAGGCGGGGGCCAACGGGGAATGTCGGCTGACGACCCGGCAACGCCGAGGTCAGCCCACATCCGGTTACGCGATCTTCCAAATTAGCGCTCCAGGATCCGAGCGAGGCGGCGCTTGACTGGGTCGCTGAAACTCCCGGGCAAAGTCGCTCTGTCGATCACGTGGGCACGCTGCGCAAACCTACCGGGTTGGGCCTGGCCTAAGGCGCCGATGGCGCGTCCCGGTCTCCGTTCCCGGCTGATGCGACAGTCCGTCCGGGCGGTTGGGTAGCTTCGTCGCTGTCAGACTTGCCGGCTGGGCACGGAGACGCCAGTGAGGCGTTCGGCCTCCGTCCACAGACGTGCCGCAACGGCCTTCTCCTGGGCGCTGCGCGGGAGTCGGGTGGCCTTGGTCGGACCGACCATGGACCAGCGCGGGCCGTAGTAGCCACCGGGTACGGCATCCGGGCTGGTTGCCGCGTACAGCAGGGGTTCTGCGCCCTGTTCGGGCCCCTGGGACGGCACGATCTTGTACAGCAGTGATTCGAGCCGTCCGGGTCGGCCGCCGTTCAGGGTGGGACCGGACGTCATCAGGTTGGTTCGGGTGTAGCCGGGGTGCGCGCCGGCCGACAGCAGGGACCAGCCGTGCTGGGCGGCGAGGTCGGCGAGGTGGATCATCATCAGCATGTCGGCGAGCTTGGACTGGGCATAGGCCCGGGTGGGGCTGTAGCGGCGGGTGGACTGCAGGTCGTCGAAGTCGATGCGCGCCCGGTTGGCGGTGCCGCTGCTCATCGTGGCCACCCGCGGGGCAGGGGCGGCCAGCAGCAGCGGGAGCAGCCGGACGGTGAGGGCGAACGGGCCGAGGAAGTTGCTGCCCAGCTGGAGCTCGAAGCCGTCGGCGGTCTCCGTGCGCTGGGGCACGTTCATGACTCCGGCGTTGTTCAGCAGCAGGTCCAGCGGCCTGCCGTCGGAGACCAGGCCGTCGGTGAAGTCGCGGACCGAGTCCAGTCCGGCGAGGTCCAGCCGGCGGACCTCGACCTCGGCTGCGGGGTGTGCGGCGAGGATCTCGTCCCGGGCTTGTTCGCCCTTGGCCGCCGTGCGTACGGCGAGCACCACGCGGGCTCCGGCTGCGGCCAGTCGCTTGGCGGCCTCCTTGCCGGTGCCGCTGTTCGCGCCGGTCACCACGGCGAGCTTTCCGTGCTGGTCAGGGACCTGGTACATGACGAACCTCATTACGTACTGCCGGTATCTTGTCTTCGCCCCACCTTAACGGACCACCGGTATCCAATCAAAGTACCGGCGGTTTGTAATATGGGGAGGTGACCTTCCAACGTGCCCGCACCGATGAACAACGCAGCCAGCGGCGACGCCAGATCCTGGACACCGCGGCCGCGATGCTGACCGAGATGCCGGTCGCGAAGCTGAGCCTGAACGAACTGAGTCGGCGAGTCGGCCTGGCCAAGGCGAACGTGCTGCGCTACTTCGAGTCACGCGAAGCAGTTCTGTTCGACCTGCTCGACACCGAGATCCAGGACTGGATCGCCGAGCTGGAGAAGCTGCCTCCGGCCGGCGAGGGCACGGCGCGCGAGCGCGGGGACCGGCTGGCCGACGTTCTGGCCACCTCGATGGCGCGGCGGCCGGTGCTGTGCGACCTGCTCAGCGCCCAGGGCGCGGTCCTGGAGCACAACATCTCCACCGAAGTGGGCATCCGGCACAAGCACGCGGCCCGTCAGTCACTTCAGGCCCTGGTCCAGCTCGTGCTGCGTCACCTTCCTGAACTCGGCACCGAGGGCGCTGCCGCTCTGGTGGAGTCGACCTTGCTGATGGCCATGACGGCCTGGCAGTGCAGTCGCCCCTCGGAGGCGATGCTGGCGGTCTACGCTTCCGACCCAGCGCTGGCGGCCATGCGTCTGGACTTCACCGACTTGGTCCGCCGCAACACGGCCGTGACCGCCTCCGGCCTGCTGGTCCGCCAGGGGAATCAGGCCAGCGCCGTCCCAGCCTCCACGGGCGCTTGAGACACCCCTACGCGGGAACGCAGCACGAGACGGGGAGCGTCCCACGACAGCAGCGCCCTCCAGCCGTCCTTCTCCAGACTTCCTGATGTCTCATGAGACATCAGGCGCCGACGCATCGGTCACCCCGCCGCCGCGATGTCGCCAGGGGTTAGGTCATCCCGAATACGCAGATAGTGCACTGGGTGCCGGTTCCGGTGCCGGCCGCGGTCTACCGCTGTGTCAGCGCGTACCTCGGCGACGAGGTTCGGCTGGAGGGTGACGTACCGGAGCTCCCAGAGCCCCATCCAGCGCTGATCTGCATTCCCGTCCAGGGATGCTCGGGCCCGCCGGGGGTCAGCGCGGCCCCCAGCTCCCGCCGGGCGGCGGGGCCTGGACGGGTACGGCGAGGGCGAGCGGCACGGGGAACTCCACCCGCCGAGGGTGACCCGGCACCGTGAATCAATTGGGGAGGCGCAATGCTCAAGCGCGCACGCTGCGAATCGTCGAGGAAGCATTGCAAAGCGGGGACGGCACGCTGCGGCTGAGCGTCTTCATGGGAGCGGCCACCCGCGCCGCACTCACCCTCGGTGGTGGCGCCTGGCTCGCGGGTCTGCTGTAGCGGTGCTGCGGCGCGATCCAGATTTTTCGGAGTTCGGCGGTCTGCGAATGTCGAGAACGTGCCACCGGATCCGTCCCAGGGACATCAGCGGCCACCACCGGCCGCACGAGGAGGAAGGAGAAACCGGCATGGCGATTCAGCGGATGGACAACGTCGGCATCGTCGTCGAGGACATGGATGCCGCCATCGCGTTCTTCGTGGAACTCGGTATGGAGCTGGAGGGCAGGGCGGAGGTCGAGGGCCTCTTCGCCGACCAGTGCACCGGACTCGACGGCGTCCGCTGCGACATCGCGATGGTCCGGACCCCGGACGGTCACAGCCGGCTCGAGCTGGCGAAGTACCGCAGCCCCGCGGTGATCAGCGCCGGGCCGCGCAACCGGCCGCACAACATTCTGGGCACGCACCGCGTCATGTTCGCCGTCGACGACATCGAGGACACCGTTGCCCGCCTGCGCCCTCACGGCGCCGAACTCGTCGGCGAGATCGCCCGGTTCGAGGACAGCTATCTGCTCTGCTACATCCGCGGCCCGGAGGGCATCATCGTCGGACTGGCCGAGCAACTGCGCTGAGAAGGAGGAACCCGGCACCATCTTGAAAGTCGATGACCAGAGCACCGCGCTCACGGACGTCGACCGCAGTGAGTGACTGCCCGAATAGGGCTAGAACAGGGGCGAGGCTCACACCGGTGCCGAATTCGATCAAGGCATCGTCCTGGTCGTAGCAGCCCATCAAGAGGCTTTGCCCTGGCCCGCCTTGTCGCAGCCTCGGTGCGACATCTCGATCGGGCCGTCTCGATCGGGCCGTCTCAGTCATAGCCCTCTCAGTCGGGGCACCGCGCCTCACGGGTCGGTGGGCAGGGAGAGGTCGGTGTACACCTGGTTCAGGATCGTGGGCAGTAGGGCGTTGGCTGTGGTTCGGCCCTCTGGGGTGAGGGTCAGGTTCGTCCAGATCACCAGCGTGACGTCGTTGGTGAGGTCGTGGCCGATGAAGGAGTTGAAGCCCGGGAGTTCACCGCCGTGGTAGTACATCGAGGCGGTCGGGCCGAAGCGCTGGTAGGAGATGCCGTACCCGTACTTCTGCCCCTCGGGCGCGGCCGGGTCCTCGGCCTGCGGGCTCTGGAGCCACTGTCGCTGGGACGCGGGGGCGAGGACCTTGCCCGTCACCAGGGCCCGGATCCAGGTGGCCAGGTCGTCCGCGGTGGAGATGGCGCCTCCGGCGGCGGTGGCGTAGGAGGGGTTCTGGTGGGTGTAGTCCAGTGGTCGGAGCTTTCCGGACCGGGCCGCCGCCTGCATGGCCGCGGGGTAGGGCCGGTCGGTCAGCGCGTAGGCCGTTCCGCCGTACATGTAGCCGTGTGAGTAGGGGGCGGGGAGGGACACGTCGTCGGCGGCGGGCAGGGAGGTTCCCGTCAGGCCGAGCGGGGTGAACAGCCGGTCCCGGAACTGCTGGGCCAGCGGCCGGCCACCCGCCTTCTCGGCGACGAGGCCCAGCAGCACGTAGTTGGTGTTGCTGTACTCGTAGGCCGTGCCCGGCGCGAAGTTCGGCGGGTGCCGGAAGGCTGTGGCCAGCATCTCCTGCGGTGTACGGGCCTTGCCCGGGTCGGCGTCCAGGGCCGCGGACAGTGCGGGCGCCTCGGTGTAGTCGTAGAGGCCGCTGCGCATCTTCAGCAGGTCGGCGATGGTGATGTGCGCGCCACCCGGTACTCCGGGAACGTAGGCCGACACCGGGTCGCTCAGCCGCAGCCTGCTTTCGTGGGCGAGCAGGAGGATCAGCGCCGAGGTCATGGTCTTGGTGTTGGAGGCGATCCGGAAGTGGTCGCCCGACGTGGGCGGTTGTGCCGTGCCCCACTCGGTCGTGCCGACGGTCGCCCGGAAGGTTCCCTGCGGGGTTCTGAGCAGGACCATCGCGCCGGGAATCATGAGCTTCTTCGCCGCCCGCGCCACGGCGGACTGGAGCGCGGCCGGATCGATGGACTTCAGCGCCGACGGGGTGGGGGCGGGCGCGGAGGTGCTCGCCGTCGCCGTGGGACGGGTCCCGGCGAGCGCCGTTGGGCTCGTCGCCGAGGGCACGGTGGCGCCCGCGATCAGCAGCGCCGCGCACAGGGCTGGGAGAGATGCGCGGCGGGCCGCGGGCAGCCTTCCGGGGCCGGTTCCCGTTCCCCGCGCACGGTCGACGGCCCCGTCGTCGGCTCGGGAACTCGTCATGCCGGCGTCACAGCCCTCGTGCTCGGCGGTCCAGCGGCAGCCAGGTCCTACGTCCCCATTCTATTGACTCGCCCGTATGGGCGCACAGGTCCGGAAACAGGCCCTGACCTGTGCGAAGTACCTGTGCGAAGTACGTGGCCGGCAGCATGCCGTCATGCTGTGGTCCGTCGTTCGTGTCCCTGCGCCGAGGTGATCACGGCGGAAACGACTCCGGTCGCGGCGAGGCTCCCCACCATGACCAGGCCCACGCCGATCACGAAGAGGCCACTTGCGTCGTCCGACCAGTCGTAATAGGCGGCGAGGGTCAGGCCGGCCGTGGTGCCGAGCACAGCGCCGGTGACGTGGTGCCGGGAGGCCGCCCAGTACACCGGGATCAGCAGGGTCAGCACCAGCCCGATCACCTGCCACGCCTCGTACGGGCCGGTCGTCGTACCGTCCGGATGCACGTCACGGTGCTGGTCCCAGCCCAGCCAGGCGGCCCACAGCGCCGCTGCCGCGAGCGCCGGCACGAGGATCGACAGCAGCTGGGGCACGGGGTTCTTCAGTCCTTGGCTCATGCCCCCAGCGTTCCGGGCCGCCCCGCCCCGGACCAGAGCGCAGGTACTCAGTACCACCCGAGTACCTGAGCGCCCTGTCCGGTGAGGACGTTCTCCGCGCGGCCGCTCAGGCCGCCGACCGCTCAGGCCGCGAGCCGCTCAAGCCGCCAGTTCCGGCGCCGTCTCCGCGCGCTCCGCCTCGCTCTTCGCGGCCAGGGCGTTGGCCGCCGCGTTGAAGCGCTCCATGGACGTGGGATGGTCCGGGCCCAGGACGTACTCCTTCAGGGTGCGGCGGGCGGCGGCCATCGGGTCCGTGTACGGGGCGCGGACCGAGTCGAGTATGTCCGTCAGGCGGGTGCACTCACGGTCCAGGAGGTAGGCGCCGCCGGCGGTGGTGTAGGCGGCACGGAACTCCTCGTCGGGCAGGTCGTGGGCGTTGGTGAGGACGTACGGCTTGAGGCTCGCCACGAAGTCGGCGACCACCGAGGACACGTCGCTGATCAGGATGTCGGCCTGGTTGAAGCAGTCGTAGAGGGCGGGCAGGCTCTTGAGGATCACGTTGTGGCGGACCGGGCCCCGGGTCTCCCAGAAGATCCGGTGCCACTCGGCGCGCAGCTCCTGCCACTCGGCCGCCGCCGCGCGGTCGGGCACCCGGGCCTCGCGCAGCTGCTCGGCGTCGTCGCCGCCGAGGCGGCCGGCCAGCTCGTCGAGGCGGGCCTGGATCTCCTTCAGCCGGGGCTTCGCCGCGGCGACCGCGGCCTCCGCCTCCGCGGCGCCGCGCTGCTCGTTGTCGGTGCGCAGCAGCTCGCGGATCGCCTTGTCGGCCTCGGCCGCCTCGGCCGAGCGCTTGCCGGTGAGCGGGTGCGGCTTGTAGATGACCCGGACGTTCTCGGCGAGGAGCTTCTCGATCAGGGGCACGCCCATCGGGATCAGCGAGGTGTGACAGTCGTCGTCGCTCCAGCCCTCCCAGGTGGGGGCGTACAGGACGACGGGGAGCGGGCCGGGGGTGTGCTCGGCGTGCAGACCGATCGGGGACAGCTGCGGGCGGCCCACCTCGACGATCGCGCTGTCGCTGATGGCGTGCCGAACGCGCTGGTACCGGTCGCGGCCCGCGCGGCCGGCCACCCAGATCTCGTCGTACACCTTGCTGACCCGGTTGCTGCTGGCGAGCTTGTCGCTGTCGCCGTGGCCGATGAAGACGTGCTTGGCCTCGGCCACGCGCAGCATGTGCACGTTCTTGCCCGCGTTGCCCGGGTAGAGGACGACCCGGACGCCGGGCAGCTCCAGCTCGGCCAGGTCGTCGGCCTTCGGGACGCAGACCACCGGGATCCAGGTGCGGCTGAGGTAACGGAACGAGGCCCGCTCCCGCAGGATGATCACCGGACGCAGGTCGAGCTGCTCCAGCGTCTCGATCCACATGTTCACCTGGTACATGAAGTCACGGGAGACCGCGGCGAAGCTGAAGTAGAGCGCCACCTCGGGGCGGTATCCGGCCAGTTGGCGGTTGACCTCGGCGAACACCTCGTCCCTGGCGGGCATCCGGCGGACCCTGCGGTACTGGCCCAGCAGCGCGAGGACGGCCGCGACGGGCACGCCGACGGTGAGCGCGAAGCCGGCGTAGGCAGGGCCCCAGGTCCCGGCCGCCAGCGCGGCGAGGAGGCCGGCGTGGGCGGGCAGGTCGAGGTGCAGGAGCTTGCGCAGGAAGCGCCGGTAGAGGAAGGCGGGCGGCTGCTTGGGGATGGGCAGCCCGCTCATGTCGAGGTTGCGCACGACCAGCGGCAGCACCCGGCGCCGGCGGACGGCGTGGTGCACCGCCGTGTACAGCATCATCAGCGCGAAGTGGGCGCTGAAGACGGCGAGCGCGGCGACGAGCACCGGCTCCGGCGCGTCCAGGCGGCTGGCCAGCGCGAGCAGCATCACGGTGCGGACCGCGAACCGCAGCGGGCGGGTCAGCTGCAGCGTCGCCAGCCTGCGCACGAAGCCCGGAGCCCTGGAGTGCAGCGCCTCGTCCACGACGTATGTCACCAGCGACGCCGCGGCGAAGCCCCACAGGGAGGGCAGCAGCGCGAAGACGGGCAGCGCGGCGAAACCGGCACCGAGCAGGAGCACGAGGAGCAGCTCGGTCGCCCCGCGCACGCGCAGGACACCACACAACCGACGGATCGTCATGGGCAGGATTCCTCTTCCAGGGATGGCGCGCACGCGGGGGCAAACGCTGCTGTTCACCTGTTCGACGTAGGAAGAGGGTGAAGAGTTGTACACCATTAGGAAAGAAGCGATTCACGTTCCGTTTGACTGATGTACCTTGCCCGATCACGGTCTCCGACCTGCCGGTACAGTCGCCGCGGGGAAGGGAGAGACGACGTGCGACTTCGCTGCGGTGCTGGACGACTTCCAGGGGGTGGCCACCGGGTCGGCCGACTGGTCGGTGCTCGAGGAGCGGGTGGAGGTCGTCGCCCTGCGCGAACACCTCGATGGCGAGGACGCCCTCGCCGCGGCCCTCGCCGACTACGACATCGTCGTCACCCTGCGCGAACGCGTGCCGTTTCCCGGCTCGCTGATCGCACGTCTGCCGCGGCTGAAGCTGCTCGTCGCCTCCGGGATGCGCAACGGCGTCATCGACTACGCGGCGGCCGAGGCGCACGGCGTCACCGTGTGCGGTACGGCGAGTTCTTCGACGCCTCCCGTGGAGCTGACCTGGGCGCTGCTGCTGGGCCTGGCCCGCGGGATCGTCGAGGAGAGCAACGCGCTGCGCTCCGGCGGCCCCTGGCAGTCCACCGTCGGCGCCGACCTGCACGGCCGCCGGCTCGGCCTGCTCGGCCTGGGGAAGATCGGCAGCCGGGTGGCGCAGGTCGGGCTCGCCTTCGGCATGCGGGTCGGCGCGTGGAGCCGGAACCTCACCGAGAAGCGGTGCGAGGAGGTGGGCGTGGACCTGGCCGCCTCCAAGGAGGATCTGCTGGCCGGCAGCGACTTCGTCTCCGTCCACCTGGCCCTGTCGGAGCGCACCCGGGGTCTGGTCGGCGCCGCCGAACTCGCCCTGATGAAGCCGACCGCCTACCTGGTCAACACCTCCCGCGCGGCGATCGTGGACCAGGACGCCCTGCTGGCCGCGCTCGGCGAGCGCCGGATCGCGGGCGCCGGCGTCGACGTCTTCGGCACCGAGCCGCTGCCCGCCGACCACCCGATGCGCACCGCGCCCCGCCTCCTCGCCACGCCCCACCTCGGCTATGTCTCGCGGGCCAACTACGCGACGTACTACGGCCAGGCGGTGGAGAACATCCAGGCCTACCTGGCAGGAACTCCGGTACGACGCCTGCCCTGATCGCCGGTCGCCTCCGAACCACGAGTCCCGGTCGCCTCTGAATCTCGAGCCCCGCTCGGCTCCGAGCCCCCTCGGCCGACGCCAGGACCGCGGCCGAGGTCCAGGCACAACTGCCTGACCGCCGGCCGACGTCCGGCACACCTGCCCTCAGGTCTGCCGACCGGTGCCCATCCCGGACGCACCCGCCCTGCGGCCCGCAAGCCGACCTCCGAGCCCACCCGGCCCACGCCACCATCGGTCCACGGTCGGGCCCACCCGCCCCGCAGCCCGCAGGCCAAGCCCCGAGCCCGCCATCGCGAGCCCCGATCAGCCGCCCGAGCCCACACGCCCCCGCGACACCGCCGACCCAGGCCCACCAGCCCCTCCGCGACACCGTCGGCCCACGCTCGAGCCCACCCGCCCCGCAACCCGATCGGTCGGCGCGCCCGAACGCCCCCCGGGAACCCTCAGCCCGCGTCCGAGCGCCGGTAGATTCCCTCGCTCCGGTGCAGATGGTGGAGTTCCACCAGGTAGCGCCGGAGCGTCACATGGTCGATGTCGTCGGAGTCCTCGCACCAGGCCCGCAGGCGCTCGTTCACGACGCGTTCGGGGTATTCGGCACCGGGCTGGAAGGTCCGCTCGGCGATGTACCGCAGCACCAGCTTCTTGCGGGTCCACTGGGCGGGCAGCCGTAGCAGCCGCCCGTCGCGGACGAAGGTGTCCAGGACGGCGTCCGGTCCGCTCCCGGCCCGCGGCGCCGGCCGTTCCCGCCGGGCCAGGTCGCGGAACAGACTGTAGGAGACGGCGAGTCCGCCCTGCCTGCCGTCCGTTACCACGCCCTGCTCACGCAGCCGCAGCAGCGCCAGGGCCGTGTCCTTGGCCGACAGCCCGGCCGCCTCGGCGACCCGCTCGGCGCTGTCCGCGCCCAGTGCCACGGCGGCCAGGGCGCGCAGCCGGCGTTCCTCGGCGAGCAGCCCGATCAGCTGCCGGGCCCGCTCGGTCGTGTCGCGGTCGGTGTCGGTTGCGGTTTCGCCGTCGGAGGTCATGCCCGGAGGTTAGGGGGACGGCCGTGTCCGACGCCTCCCATTAACACCGGCCTGGCGTCACCCACTGTTCGGAGGGTGACGCCCTGCCTGTTGAAAGGGTGACGCCCTCCTGATCACCGTGACCAGCCCGGCGGCGTGCCGTTGAACGGGAAGTGCGGTGGCTGGTCCTGCCGCCGCGCACTCACCGAGCAACAAGAAGGAGAACGTGATGTCTCGCATCGCGAAGGCAGCCGCCGTCGCTCTCGGCACGGGTGCCGTGGTGATCAGCGGCGCCGGCCTGGCCCTGGCCGACGCGGGCGCCGAGGGTGCGGCCGCCAACTCGGCCGGCGTGCTGTCCGGCAACGTGGCCGAGGTTCCCGTCCACGTGCCCGTGAATGTCTGCGGGGACACGGTTGACGTCATCGGCCTGCTGAACCCGGCCTTCCGCAACGGCTGCGCCAACGGGGGTCACAGCACCACCACCGGCAACCCCGGCCCCGGCGACTACGGCGACAACTACGGCAGCTGATCCGGCCCCACGGACAGGCAGGGCCCCGGCACCTCGAGCGCCGGGGCCTTTCCGTGTCCCGTCCGGACACGGCTCACGCGTACCGGTAGATCCGGCTCATGTCCTCCAGCTGGTCCGGCGTCACGTTCCAGGGCGGCAGTTTCTGGTACCGGGCCAGGACCCGCCCGTGCTGCGTGTCACCGAGGCCGGGCGGGTCGGCGGGCAGATAGCGGTTATTGCGGTGGGTGCGCTGCCACCGGTACCACTGCAGGTCGAGGAAGGCGTGGTGCAGCCAGAACACCGGATCGTTGACGGATGCCGCGCCGAGCATCGCGCCGCCCACCCAGCGGTGCACCCGGTTGTGGTTGCGCAAGGAGGCGCTGCCGCTGCCGGTCCCCCAGCCCTCCAGCTTGTTGCGGAAGCCGCGGGTGACCGTCGAGTTCCAGGGCCATACGTCGTAGGCGGGGTCGTCCAGGGCCCACTTCAGTTCCATCCCGGTGGGCAGCTGGAGGGGGGCGGAGGCGCGGCCGAGGTCCCGGGTGAGGAACCGGCCGTCCGTGATGCCCTCCTTGATCGTCCAGTGGCCCGCCGCGTAGGCGAAGGGACCGGTCGTCACCTGCTGGTCGGATCTCCGCCCGTTGCCGCCGAGCAGATCCTTCGTCCACGGCACGGACGTCGTCGTACGGTCCCGGGTCCAGTCCCAGTACGGCACCGTCACCGAGGAGTCCAGGCGGCGCAGGGCCTGTTCCAGCTCCAGCACGAACCGGCGGTGCCAGGGCAGGAAGGAGGGGGTCATGTGCGCGGTGCGCAGACCGTCCTCGCCGTCGGCGGTGTAGTAGTCGATGTGCAGGCGCACGAACTCGTCGTACTCACCACGCCGTTTGAGCTCCAGCAGGGCGTTGACGAACCGCCTGCGCTCGGTGCCGGTGAGCGCGCTGACGTTCTTACGCACGTACGCCATGCTGATCCCCCATGTCGTGCCCCGTGTCTTCCCCGCCGACCGGGCCGAGTGCCGGGTCTCGCAGCCGCTGGCCGGGGCCCATCTCGTCGACGGCCGCGCGGGTCGCCTCCAGCGGGGTCCGGTACGAGCTGTAGTGGTCGATCATGCTCAGCCAGGAGCCGTCGGCACGGCGCATCAGGTGCAGCGGGCGGCCGTCGATGGTGACCTGCCAGTCGCCGCCGGCCGCGGTGAGCCCGGCGACCGGCACCAGGACGCCCTGGATGCGGCGGCCCCGGTAGGTCTCGTCGAAGGAACTGCCCGCCGGGCCGTTCGACGAGGGCACGGGACGGGAGGCGGCGACGACCGGCGCCAGCGCGAGGGCGGCGGCGCAGGCCAGCAGTCCGCGCGCCGCCCCTCTCCGCGACAGGAGACCCGTGCTCGCTCTGACCTGTTGCTCAGCCCCTACCGCGACGCCACTGGCACCGGCATCCACGACCATCTCGCACTCCTCGTCCGGGATCAGATGTCCATATGGATAACCACGGAGTGCGGAAGGGGTCACCACCACAGGGCCATCCGGTGGGTACGGCGGCCGGGCGCGGTGGCGGGGGTGCGGCTGTCTACAGGCCCGGGCCGAGACCCAGATCGGCGCCGGGGGCCGTCCGCAGGACCGGGGCGAGGACATCGGCCTGGGGGAGCTTGGGCTGCGGGAGGCCGAAGTTGTGCGGGTCGGGGGCGGTCAGGGGGGCGTCCAGGGCCAGGCCCGGGCTGAGGGTGCGCAGGTAGGAGGCGGGGGCGTCGACGCCGACGTGGTCGAAGCCTTCGCCGAGGACGTGCGGCAGGGGCGTCCGGAGGTTTGCGCCGGGCAGGGCACCGGTCAGCGGTACCTGGGGCAGCGTCCGGTCGGGCAGGAGCCGGCCAGTGACGTACCGGGGTCCCTCGGGAGCGCCCGGCTTCAGCAGCGGCACCTGGAGGCCGAACTCGGGCACCTTCGTGCCGAGGGACTTGGAGACGCCGTTCAGCGGCACGGGGACGGGGACCGCGCCGACCGCCGCGGCGGGAGCGGCGGCTCCCGCGACGGCCGCGACGCCCGTGACGAGGGCGGCAAGGGTTCCTCGGGTGGTCGACTTCATGTCAGGTACGGTCCCTTTCAGGATGCGAGGGGTTCGGCGTCCGTACCGCACAACGAGTCGGAAATCGACAGCAGTTCACAATTCGCCCAACTGCCGTAATCGTCAGCTCGTCGTTCCTCAGCCTTGTCAGCTCGTCGTTCGTAAGCTTCGTCAGCTCGTCGTTCGTAAGCTTTGTCGGTTCGTCGTTCCTCAGCTTTGTCGGTTCGTCATTCGTCGGTTCGTCATTTGTCAGCTCGTCCAGAAGTCCCACCAGCGCGTCAGGACGAGCATGCCGACAACGGCGATGTGCGTCAGCGCGAGGGCCCAGGTGAACTCCGCGAAGAAGTTCTTCAGCCATCCGGGCGCGGGCAGGAATCCGTTGCGGACGACGAGCGAGGTGGCGTACCAGAACATCAGGATCGTGGCGACCCACGCCAGGCAGCACCACAGGCACAGCGCGTTGATCCGGTACAGCGACTGGAACTGAAGCCACGTCACGAACCCGACGCCGAACAGGCACCCGGCCTCGAAAAGCAGCCAGTACCAGCCGGGGAACCTGGCGTCGGCCAGCAGGCTGACGCCGACGCAGACGACGATGCCGTAGGCGACCAGGCCGAGCATCGGGTTGGGGAACCCGAAGGCCGAGGCCTGGTCGCTCTTCATCACGCTGCCGCAGGACACCACCGGGTTGAGACTGCACCCGGGCACGAAGTTCGGGTTCTCCAGCAGCTTGAACTTGTCCAGCGTGATGACCCAGGAGGCGAGCAGCCCGGCCGCGCCGGTGATCACCAGCAACAACCCGAACCCCCTGCCGCCGGCCAGGGTTCTGGGGTGCTCGACGGGGTGCATCAGCTGCGCAGGCTGCGGGCCGGCAGGATGACGTGCGCGGCGGCGTTCAGGGTCTCCTCGTCGCCGGCGAAGGCGGCCAGCGCGGCCGGGTCGACGGCCTCGCCCGGACGGCCCTCGGGCCAGGCTCGGGTGGTGAAGACGAGGTAGGCGTGGCCGCGTGCGGCTACGGCGGCGAGCCACTCCGACGGCGCGTAGGCCTGGGCGACCATCTGCGGCATGTTGACGACGGCCTGGCCGGCCTCGACCAGCAGGGTGATGGGCAGACTGGGCCTGGTGGTGCCGTCGACCAGGCGGTCGCCGACCGGCAGACCGTTGCTCACCAGCAGGTGCTCGGCAGCGGCGGCGGTGGCCTCCGGGCCGCCCTCGGTGTCGCCCAGCGAGTAGACCAGCAGGTAGGGCATGTCGGTGCCGTCGGGTGCCTCGCCGCTCCAGGGCAGGACGACGAGCGTGCCGAGGTCGGCGAGGCGGAAGGGCCGGGCGTCGCTTGGGGTTGAGGTCACCGCGCGACCCTATCGACGGGGCGCGGCGCTGCCCGGCGGCTTCTCACCCTTCCGGACCAGTGCCCGGGGTCGCTCCACACGATCGAGGGAAGCGGTCTCGAACAGGCCGCGGGCCGGTTCCGCGGTGTGCGGTACCGGCCCTTCCCGGGGTGGAGCCGGGGGTGTCAACGCTGCAGGGGCATGCCGCCGAGCAGCGGGTTGTGCTGGTTCAGGTGGGCGGTGGTGCCCTTGACCGCGCTGAGGACGGAGTCCTTGTTCTCGGTGTCGAGCGCGTCGGACTGGTGCTGCAGCGGCATGACGTCCTTGACGGTCAACGGGCCCTTGGTGAGTGTGTTCACGGCGCCGTTGAGGCTGGTGGGCGTCAGGTCGGCGGTGGTGTGGGCGAACGCGGGCGTGGCGACGCCGGCGAGAGCCACGGTACCGGCAACGACGGCGGCAGCCTTCAGGGACTTCATCGTGTTCCTTTCTTCGGCGACTCAGGTCACCCCAGGGATGTCTGGCGCCGTGCCTAACGACTTCCCCGAGGGCCGGAAACCCCGGACCGAGAAGACATATGAAATTCCCTGCCCTGAACTCCCCGTCCCGCAGAACGCACTCGGCCGTCGTGCCCGGGCGGCACGACGGCTGAGGAGGGGGAAGAAGTCGCGCGGGTCAGCCGGTGGGCAGTGCGGGGGCGGACGGCAGGGTCGTGCCGGGGGTGGTGGGCAGGATGCCGCCGAGGGCCGAGTTGAGCAGGTCGTCCAGGTCGCCCACGACGCCGTCGGCGGCCGACAGCACCTCGTCGAGGTCGGAGGTGACGGCCTTGAGCAGGTTGTCGATCGCGGTCTGCAGCGCGGTGAGGAGATCGTCGGTGGCGTCGCGCGCCACGGGCACCTGACCGGCGACGTCGCTCGTCTCGAGCGAGGTCAGGGCGGGTACGGAGGCCGAGGCGGACCCGCTCGGGACGGCGGAGGCGCTCGGGACGGCGGGCGCGCTGGGAAGGGCGGACCCGCTCGGGACGGCGGAGGCGCTCGGGACGGCGGAGGCGCTCGGGAGGGCGGGCGCGCTGGGAAGGGCGGACCCGCTCGGGACGGCGGCCGTCGTCGGAGTGGCGGCCGTCGACGGGGTGGCGGCCGTCGACGGGGTGGCGGCCGTCGACGGGGTGGCGGCCGTCGACGGGGTGGCGGCGGTGTTGTGCGTGGCCGTGGCGGTGGGCGTGGCCGCGGTGCTCGGCGTGGCGGCGGTGCTCGGTGTCGCCGAGGTGGTGGGCGCGGCCGCCGTGGCCGGGTTCGCCGCGGCCGCCCGTGCGATGGCCTCCCTGGCCGCGTCGCCGAGCGTCCGGGCCTGGTCGGGCGTCAGCCGGCCTTTCTCGAGGGACTGGTCGAGCAGCTCGACGACGGGGTCGAGGACGGAGCCGGTGTCGCGCAGGGACCTGACCTTGGCGAGCAGCGCGTCCGCGCCGGGGACGGGCGAGTGGGCGCTCGCCCGGGTGCGCTCCCGGGCCGAGTCGGCGGCGACGGCGACGGGGCCGGCGATGCCGATCACGAGGGCGGCGCAGAGGGTGGTGGACGCGAGACGCCGCACGGGCAGCACACGCATGGGGGTTCCTTTCGGTGGGGCAGGGGCCTGAACCCACCGTTGAATCCCCTGTGACGTTCCGCAACCGCTCACGAACCGCACGTGAACCATCCGGGGGACACGCGGAACCGGCCGTCCGCCCGCGGTCGAAGCGTGGGCGGACGGCCGGCCGAAGGGTTGCGCCCCGACGTCAGTCGTTGGCGCTGATGTTGCCGAACGCCGGGTTCAGCAGCCCGATGACGTTGACGGTGTCGCCGCTGACGTTGACCGGCACGTGGACGGGGACCTCGACGACGTTGCCCGACACCACGCCCGGCGAGTTGGCGGCGCCGCCGTAGGCGCCGGAGTCGGCGGCGGCCACACCGGCGGCGCCGGCGACGGCTGCGACGGCGGCGGAGGTCAGGACCAGACCCTTCGCGATACGCGACATGGAGAGGTGCTCCTTGGGATCGACACGAACATGCGGGCGGGATGCCCGGCGTTAGGACAACGCGCGGCGGTCCCCGGAGTTGTGCCGCCAATAGGGTGATGCATATCAACGACATCTTCACTGTATCGACAGATTCGACATAATCATCCGGTTTTTCACGTATTGACGTGTGTGGCCGCCGCGCGCGGACCCCCCGCTCCGCGCGCGGCGGTGACCAGCCGGGCTCCCGGCTCGTTTCCCTCCGGGACGCGTCGTGAACCGGCGCGCTCTTCGTCGCCGTGGACGCGCGGGCGTGACGTGCGTACCCGCTGGCAGCCCTGTGCGCTCCCCCACGAACGAGGTAACCCGCGAATGCACCGATCAGCACCTGACTTCCGGCCCCGGGTCCTGCACCTCGCGCAACCCGTCGACGGCGGTGTCGCCCGGGTCGTACAGGACCTCGCGCGGGCGCAGCTGGCGGCCGGTCTGCGGGTCACGGCCGGCTGCCCGGGCGGTGAACTGGCCGTCGGCCTGCGCGAACTGGGCGCCGACGTGCGCGAATGGCGGGCCGGGCGGTCGCCCGGACCAGGGTTGACCGGAGAGGTACGGCGGCTCGCACGGCTGATCGAGGAGGTACGGCCCGAACTGGTGCACGCACACAGCGCCAAGGCGGGGCTCGCCGCCCGGCTCGCCGTGCGCGGGCGCATCCCGACCGTGTACCAGCCGCACGCATGGTCGTTCGAAGCCGTCGGTGGAAGCACCGCCGCGCTCGCGCTGCGCTGGGAGCGCTGGGGGGCGCGATGGGCCGACCGGGTGGTGTGCGTCAGCGAGGCGGAGCGCACGACGGGGATACACGCCGGGGTGCACGCCTCGTACGCCGTCGTCCCCAACGGCATCGACCTCGACCGCTTCTCCCCCGGACCCGCCCATCCCGCCCGCGCCGCCCTGCTGCCGGACCTCGACCCGGCGGCACCGCTCGTCGTCTGCGTCGGACGGCTGTGCCGGCAGAAGGGCCAGGACGTACTGCTGCGGGCCTGGGAGCAGGTCCTGCGGGCGGTGCCGGAGGCCCGGCTGGTGCTGGTCGGCGACGGCCCGGACCGTGCCGCGCTGCGCCGGCGGGCCCACCCCCGTCTTCCCTCCGTCCGGTTCGCCGGCGCCGTCTCCGACACCGTGCCCTGGTACCGGGCCGCCGACCTGGTGGTGCTGCCCTCGCGCTGGGAGGGCATGGCCCTCGCCCCCCTGGAGGCACTGGCCTGCGGGCGGCCCGTGGTGCTCACCGACGTCGACGGCGCCCGCGAGAGCCTGCCGCCCGCGTTCGCATCCCGCTGCCTGGTCCCGCCGGAGGATCCAGCGGCGCTGGCCGGGGCCGTCGCCGCGTTGCTGCCCGACGCACCGCTGCGCGCGGCGCTCGGCACCCGGGGACGCGGGCACGTCCTGTCCACGCACGACGTGCGGCACACCGCCGAGCGGTTCGCGGACCTGTACCGCGAAGTCATCGGCGCCCGGCCGCCCGTGCCCCTCGAGTGCAGGGAGTCCATCCACTCGTGACCGCGGATAGCACCATCCCCTCCCCCGGCGCCCCCGGCGCCCAGCCACGCAACCGCGGACCTTCACCCCTCGCGGTGCTGCCGGCCCCCGCGCCCGGCGGCTTCCGGTTCCCAGTGCGGCGGCTGCCCGCACGGCCCCCCTCGGCCCTTCCACTGCTCGCCGCCGACCTGTTCGCCGCGCTGGTGGGCGCGGTCGCGCTGGACGAGGCCACCCGACGCCCGCCGCTGGTCGCCTTACTGGTGGGCGCGGCGATACTGCTGCGCTCACGCTCGGCGCGGCCGGTGCCGGGAGTGCTCGACGAACTCCCGGCGCTCTGCGGCCGGATCGCGGTCGCCTGGCTCGCCCTCGGCGCACTGCTCGCCGCCCACGAGCCCGGTCGCGCGCTGTCCGCCCGCGCCCTGCTGCTCGGCTGGGCGTGGCACGCGACGGCGGCCTGTGCGGCGCGCGGGGCCGTGCACTGGCAGCGCCGCGTGGCACTGACGCGCCGCCCGCGCACGGCCCTGATCATCGGCCCCGCCGCGACCGCGCAGCGGGTGGCCGCCGCCCTGCTGCGGCACCCGCACTGCGGGGTGCGGCCGGTGGGTGTCGTCGCCGAACACCCGGACGGCAGGGGCGGGCTGCCGGTGCTGGGCACCGGTGAGGAGGTGCAGCGGGTGCTCGTCCGGTACGGGGTTCGGGTCGTGCTCACCGTCGACCCGGCCGTGCGCGCCGAGCGGGGACCGCTGCTGCGGGCGCTGGTGGAGTCCGGCTGCGCCGTGTGGGAGGTGGACGCGGACTGCCCGGCGTTCGAGATGCGCGACCGGCTCGCCGGGTTCTCCGTCCGGCGTCTGTACCTCGCCTCGCGGCGCCGCGACAGCCTCGGCAAGCGGCTGCTGGACGTGGTGGCGTCCGGGATCCTGCTGGTGCTGGTCAGCCCCGTGCTGCTGGTGTGCGCGGCCGTGCTCCGGCTCACCGGCGGACCCGGAGTGGTGTTCCGGCAGGAGCGCATCGGCGAGGGCGGACGCCCCTTCACGCTGCTGAAGTTCCGCACCCACCGCCCGACGGACGAGCACGAGGCGGCGACCCGGTGGAGCGTGGCGGGCGAACCCGAGATGAGCCGCTTCTGCCGCCTCCTGCGGCAGACCTCGCTGGACGAGCTGCTCCAGCTGTGGAACGTCTTCCGCGGCGACATGAGCCTGGTCGGCCCGCGCCCCGAACGACCCTACTTCGTCATGCAGTTCAGCCAGGCCTACCCCGGCTACGCGGCCCGGCACCGCATGCGGGCCGGCATCACGGGCCTCGCCCAGATCAACGGCCTGCGCGGCGACACCTCCATCGAGGACCGGGCCCGCTTCGACAACGCCTACATCGACAACTGGTCGCTGTGGCAGGACATCTGCATCCTGCTGCGCACCGCGGCCGCGCTCGTGCGTTCCACGGGGAGCTGACCGATGAGCCTCGCCCTGCCGCTCCGCCGCCTGAGGCCGTCCCCGGTGCTGCCCGTGGTGGCCGTGATCGCCCTGCTCGCGCTGCCCGACTCCCCCGGCGGCGAGGGCGGCGCCGGCCCGGCCGACGTGGCGTCCGCGCTGGTTGTCGCGCACTGCGCCGTACGGCTGCTGCGCGAGCGGCGGCGCCCCCTGTCCCGTACCGCCGGCGTGGTCCTCGGTCTGCCGGTGGTCGGCCTCGCGCTCGCCGCGATGGGCGCGGTGTCGCCGGCGGCCGGGATCGCCGGCCTCGGCCGCTATCTGCAGATCTTCGTCCTGGTCCCGGCCGCCGTCCTCCTCCTGATCCGCGACCGGCGCGACGCGCGGCTGCTGGCGTGGTCGCTCGTCGGGCTCGCGCTGTGGCAGGGCGCGCTCGGTGTCCAGCAGTACGTCACCGGGACCGGCGCCTCCTACCAGGGCGAGGAGATCCGCGCGGTCGGCACGTTCGGGGCGTCGGACGTGATGGGCATGGCGACCGTGGTGTCGTTCGGGCTGGTGTGCGCGGTCGGGCTGGCGCTCGGCCGTACCTCGGTGCGCGAGCGGTGGATCGCCGCCGTCTGTGCCCTCGCGCTGGTCCTCCCGCTCGCCCTGTCCTTCAGCCGGGGCGCCTGGATCGCCACCGCCGTGACGCTCACCGTCCAGCTCGCGGCGACCGGCCTGCGCCGGGCGCTGACGGTCGGGGCGGCCGCGGTGGCCGCGGGCGTGGTGCTGGTCTGCGGTCTCGGTGTGGGTTCGGCGATGCTGCAGGAGCGGATCGACAGCATCACGCGGGTCACCGACGCTCCCGACCAGTCGGTCACCGACCGGTACACCATGTGGGCCGCGGCCACCGACATGTGGCAGCAGCATCCGCTGACCGGTGTCGGGCTGAAGGCCTTCCCCGAGTACCGCGACGGGCACTCCTCGCTCGCGCTCTCCTCGGGCAGCGACACGGAGGGCGCGGGCGCCGCCTTCCGCAGGCAGCCCCTGCTGTCCCCGCACAACATGTACCTGCTGGTGCTCGGCGAGCAGGGGCTGGTCGGGCTGCTGTGCCTGGCGGGCGGCTGGTCGGCCCTGCTGGTGTGCGTGCTGCGGGGCATCGGCCGGGCCCGCCGCTCGGGCCGGGGCCAGGAGTGCGCGCTGATCGCGTGCGGGCTGCTGGTGTGGCAACTGGTGGACTTCGCCTACGCCGACATCGGCGGTACCTCGACCGTGCTGACCGCGGTGTGCTTCGGGTTCGTGGCGTGGTGGGCGCTGGTCGGCGCCGAGGCGGCGGCCCCCGACGAGCGCGCCGCGTGCGCCGGCGCGTCGGGCAGGGCCGTCGGGAAGGCCGCTGTCCGATGACGGTGACGCCCTCCCCGGGGCCCGGCCCCCGGGCCGGTGAGGCGGGTACGGCACCCGGGCCGGACGGCGGCGACGGCGCGGCGGTGCCCCGGGCCCGGGCCGTCGCGCGCGGCGCACCGGCCCTGCGGGACGGTCCCGAACACGGGCCGCCCACCCGCCGGTTCCTCGCCAGGGCCACCCTGATCACCGTCTCCCTCTCGGTCGCGGGCGCGCTGCTCGGGCTGGTGCGGGACCAGTCGCTGGCGCGGCTGTTCGGGGCCGGCCGGGACACCGACGCCTTCCTGGTCGCGTGGACCGTGCCGGAGTTCGCGGCCACCCTGCTCATCGAGGACGGGCTGGCGTTCGCGCTGATCCCGGCGTTCAGCACGGCGCTGGCCCGGCGCGCCCAGGGTGCGCCCGGCGATCCCGTCCGGTCCCTGGTGGCCGGCACCCTGCCCCGGCTGGCGCCGGCCTTCGCCGTGGTGGGCGCGCTGCTCGCCGTGGCCGCCCCGCGGTTGGTCGGTGCCCTCGCGCCCGGCCTGCCCGACCCGGCGCTCGCCGTGGACTGCACCCAGCTCACCGCGAGCTGTGTGCTCAGCTTCGGGCTCGCCGGGTACTGCAGCGCGGCCCTGCGGGCCCACCGCAGCTTCCTGGCCCCGGCCGCCATCTACGTCGCCTACAACGTCGGCATCGTCACCACGATGTTCGCCCTCGGCGGCCGCTGGGGGGTGCGCTCGGCCGCGTTCGGGGTCACGGTGGGCGGCTGTCTGATGGTGCTCGTCCAACTTCCGCAGCTGCTGTCGCGGTTGCGGAGCCGTCGTACGGCCGAGGCCGGTGCCGGGGCCGTCACCGAGGCGCAACCGGTGAACGCGGCGCTGATGGCGACCGTGCTGCTGTTCGCGCTGTGCCGGCAGTCGCAGGTCCTCGTCGAGCGGTTCCTCGCCTCGAACCTGCCCGCCGGGGCCATCTCGCACCTCAACTACGCGCAGAAGGTCGCGCAGATCCCGATGGCGCTGTCGACGATGCTGTGCGCGGTCACCTTCCCGGTGGTGGCGCGGGCACTCGCCGACGGCGACACCGAGCGGGCCCGGGACCGGGTGGAGCGCGATCTGGTGGTGGCCTCCTCCCTGGTGCTGCTCGGCACCGCGGCCGTCGTCGCCTGCGCCCCGCAGATCATTCAACTGCTGTTCCAGCGGGGCGCGTTCACCGTCCGGGACACCGCGGCGACCGCGTCCGTGATGCGGGTGTACGCGCTCGGGCTGCTCGCCCAGACGCTGACGGGCGTGCTGGTCCGCTCCTACTTCTCGGCGGGCCGCGCCACCTGGTACCCGGTCGCCGCCATGGCCACCGGCATCGCCGTGACCTGCGGGGTCGGCGCCGGGACGGTCGGCTCCTTGGGGGTCACCGGGATCGCCGCCGCCAACGCCACCGGCATCACCGTCACCGCCGGCCTGCTGCTGGCGGGCACGGCGGGCGGGCCGAGGCGGCGCGCCGCCCGCCGCGGCGGCCCCGGCCGGGTGCCCGTCCGTCCCCGGCGCGTGCTGCGCGAGCTGGGCCGGCCGCTGCGGGCAGCCGTGGTGGCCACGGTGGCGGGGGCGCTGGTCGCGAGCCGGCCCGGCGGCCCGCTCGCCGGTCTGGCCGCCGGTGGCGCCACCGTGACCGTCGTGTTCGTCCTGCTCGACCCGACCCTTGGCGCCCAGCTCCGGGCACCCCGACTCCAGTCCGTCCGCACCCTCGTACGAAGGCTCCCGCATGCCCTCCGCCGTTGAGTCCCCCCTCCGCACCCGTACCGGCAGACCGGGCACCGTCCCGTGGATCGCCATGTACCACTCGGTCGGCGACTGCTCCGACGACCCGTACCGGATCACGGTCACGCCCGACCGGCTGGAGCGGCAGCTGCGCTGGCTGCGCGGCCGGGGCCTGAGGGGTGTGTCGGTGGCCGAACTGCTCGCCGCCCGTGCCCGGGGCGAGGGACGGAACCTGGTGGGGCTCAGCTTCGACGACGGCTACGCCGACTTCCTCACCGGCGCGCTGCCGGTGCTCGCCCGCTGGGAGTGCGCGGCCACCCTGTTCGTGCTGCCCGGCCGGTTCGGCGGCGACAACGCGTGGGACCCGCTGGGCCCGCGCAAGCCGCTGCTCACCGCGGCCGCCGTCCGGCAGGCCGCCCGGGCGGGCGTGGAGATCGGCTCGCACGGTCTCACCCACGTCGACCTCACCCGGGCCGACGACACCACCCTCCGGGCCGAGACCGCCGAGAGCCGCGCCCGGCTCCAGGAGCTGACCGGCGCCCCGGTCACCGGCTTCTGCTATCCGTACGGCACGGTCGACGAACGTGCCGTGGACGCCGTGCGGGAGGCCGGTTACGGCTACGCCTGTGCCATCGACCCCGGCGAGCTGACCGGCCCGCACGCCCTGCCCCGCGTGCACATCGGGCAGAACGACACCGCCGTACGCCTGTTGCTGAAGTACCGGCTGCACCGGCTGCGCCGCCGTCCCGTGGACGGTCCGCGGTGAGGGCGCTGCACGTCATCACCGGGCTCGGGGTCGGCGGCGCCGAGCAGCAACTGCGGCTGCTGCTGCGGCATCTGCCGGTGGAGTGCGACGTGGTGACGATGACCAACCCCGGTCCGGTCGCCGTCGGGCTGGCCGCCGACGGGGTCCGGGTGGTCCACCTCGGCATGAGCGGCAACCGCGACCTGGCCGCGCTGCCCCGGCTGGCCCGGATGATCCGGCGCGGCCGCTACGACCTGGTGCACACCCACCTCTACCGGGCCTGTCTGTACGGCAGGATCGCCGCCCGGCTGGCCGGGGTCCGCGCGGTCGTCGCCACCGAACACTCCCTCGGCGACTCGCAGATGGAGGGCCGCCCGCTCACGGCGGGGGTGCGCGCGCTGTACCTGGCCGGCGAACGGCTGGGCCGGTCCACGGTCGCCGTCTCCCCCACGGTCGCCGAGCGGCTGGCCCGCTGGGGCGTGCCCGAGCCGCGCATCGCGGTCGTGCCCAACGGCATCGACCTGGAGAGGTTCCGCTTCGACCCCGTGCGGCGGCTGCGCACGCGTGCCCGGCTCGGGCTGCCCGCCGACGCGTTCGTCATCGGCGGCATCGGCCGGCTCACCCCCGGCAAACGCTTCGACGTCCTGATCCGGGCCCTCGCCCGGCTCCCGGCCGACTGCAGGCTGCTGCTGGTCGGCGGGGGCGGCGCGGAGAGCGCCCTGCGCCGGGCCGCCGAGGAGGCCGCCGTCGCCGGCCGGGTGGTGTTCGCGGGCGAGCGGCCGTACGACTGCGACGGCGGCCCGGACCCGGACCTGCCCGCGCTGGCCTCCGCGATGGACGTGCTCGCCTCGCCCTCCCCGGAGGAGGCCTTCGGCCTCGCCGTCGTCGAGGCGCTCGCGGCCGGACTGCCGGTGCGCTACTCCTCCTGCCCGGCCGTCGAGGACCTGCCGACCGCGGCCGCCCCGAACGCATTGCGCGTCGAGGGCGGCGCCGACGCCTACGCCCACGCGCTCGCCGGGGTGCGCGCCGCCGGCCCCGGCCCGCGCACCGCCCCGGAGGCCGCCCGTCACTACTGCATCGCCCGCAGCGCCGCCCGGCTCATGGACGTGTACGCGGCGGCGCTCGACCGCACCGTCCCCAAGCCCCGACCCTCCAAGGGAGTCAGCTCGCCATGACCGACCATCCCCTCCGCCACCACCGCCCGGCCCGCTTCCCCCGCGCCCGCGCGCTGCCGCCCTGGTCACTGGTGGCCGCCGGCGTCCTCGCGGGCGGGCTGCTGGGCGGCGCGTACGGCGTGCTGAAGCCGCCGACGTACACGGCCACCAGCTACGTCATCGCCGTACCCACCCAGAGCTCCGACACCGCCTCCGCGCTCGGCTTCGCCCAGGCCTACGGCCGGGTCGCCACCCAGCTCGCGGTGCTCGGCGACGCGCAGGCGCGGGCCGGGGTTCCGGTGGACACCCTGCGCGACAGTGTGCGCACCGCCACCTCGCCGGACGCCCCGATGGTCGCCGTCACCGCCACCTCGCCCCGCCCGGCCCGGGCGGCCGACATGGCCAACGCGGTCGCCGACTCCCTGACCCGGCACGCCAACGCCACGAAGGCCGACACCCACGTGGAACTCCTGAAATTCTCCCGGGCGTTGCGGCCGACCGAACCGTCCTCGGCGTCCACCGGGGTGACCGTCCCGGTGGGGGCGAGCGCGGGCGGGCTGCTCGGCGGGCTGGCACTGCTGGTGCGGCCGAGGCGCCGCCCGCCGGAGCCCCTGCGGGCGGCCTCGGTGCCCGGGCCCGCCGTCGCCGCCGACGCGCACGGACAGCTGTGACGACGACCTGCGCGGCGCACCCGGCGTACACCGCCGACCTCGTCACCGACGAGGAGTCCTTCGCCGAGCTGGCCCCGGCCTGGGGACGGCTGTACGGGCGCTGCGCCGCCGCGACCCCGTTCCAGAGCCACGCCTGGCTGCACTCGTGGTGGCGGTCGTACGGCGGACGCGGGCGGCTCAGACTGCTGCTGGTGCGCTCCGGCGAGACGGGCGGCCAGGGCGGTGAACTGGTCGCCGCCGCGCCGCTGATGCTGGTCCGCCGTCCGCTGCCCGCGCTGGTACCGCTGGGCGGGCCGATCTCCGACTACGGGGACGTGCTGCTGGACGACACCGACGACGGGCGCGCGGCCGACGCCCTCGCCGGGGCCCTGTGGGAGGCGGCACGCACGGCGCTGATCGACTTCCGCGAGGTGCGGCCGGGTGGCGCGGTGGAGCAGGTCTACGACCGATGGCCCGGGCCCCGCCGCGAGGTCCGCGACTCGCTCTGCCTGGAGCTGCCCGCCGTGCCCATGGACGAGCTGGTCGCCCGGCTGCCGTCGAGCAAGGCCCAGCGGGTGCGCGCCAAACTGCGCAAGCTGACCGCGCTGGGCGTGGAGCGGCGGGTGGTCGGACCCGAGGGGGTGGACGCGGCACTGCACCGGCTGCTGGAGCTGCACCGGCTGCAGTGGCGGGGACGGAAGGTGACGACCGAGCACCTGCGGCCGCGGTTCGTGGAGCATCTGGTCCGCTCGGTGGCGCCGATGGTCCGCTCCGGGGACGCCGTCGTGACCGAGTTCCGGCTCGATGACGACGTGGTCGCCGTCGACCTGACGCTGCTGTCCCGGAGCCTGGCGGGCGGGTACCTGTACGGCGCCGATCCGCGGCTGCGGGAACGGCGGGCGGACGTGGCCGTGATGCTGCTGGACGCGTGCAGTGAGCACGCGGCGAACGCCGTGCGCGGCGGCGCGGGCGGGCAGGGCGCCCTGAGCCTGCTGCGCGGCGACGAGCCGTACAAGCACCACTGGCGCCCCGAGCCGGTCGTGAACCGGCGGCTGCTGCTGGCCAGGCGGCGCACCGTCCCGCTGCTGTCGGCCGCGCTGTGCGGGGTCACCGCCCGGGAGCGGGGCAAAGTGATCCTGCACCGGTGGAGGCCACCCCAGGGCTAGCCTGCACGCGGCCACCAGTCGAAGGGGAACCCCGGCGCCGGTTGCGGTGCCGGGGACCGCTCGTCGGTGCGGCCGTACAGGGCGGACCGGTAGACCTGGGACGCCTTGGGGTTGTGCGAGCACTGCCACACGCCGTGCGGGCAGTAGTCGGTCAGCGTGTTGTACAGCGGTCGGTGCTCGTCGATCCAGGCGAGCATGCGCCGCATGTACTCGACGTCGTCTCCGTTGCTGAAGAGCCCCCATTCCGGGTAGGAGAGCGGTTTGCCGTGGGCCTTCGCGAAGTCCACCTGCTGCTGCAGGCCGTAGGGCTCCGTCACCTGTTCGTCGAAGGAGCTTCCGGCCGGCTGGTCGTAGGAGTCCATGCCGACGATGTCGACCGTGTCGTCCCCCGGATAGCACTCGGTCCACGGAACGGCGTCCCGGCCGCGGCTGGGTGTGAAGTCGAACCGGAATCCCTGGCCGGGCACCGCCCGCATCGCCTTGACGACCTTGTTCCAGTACGTCTTCCAGGCCTTCGGATCCGGTCCGCAGCGATGGGTGTAGGTGTCGCCGTTCATCTCCCAGCCGAGCACGATGACCGTGTCCGGCACCCGCAGCGCCACCAGCCGCTCGGCCAGGGTGCGGAAGTGCCCGTCGAACTTCCCGGCCGCGCCCTGCCGCAGCAGCGAGCGCACCTGGGCGTCGGTCCGGTCCTCCTCGTCGTGTTCCTGCATGGGCACGTTGAGGACCAGCGTCCGGTCCGTCTTCTGACGCCGCCACTCGGCCCACGCGTCCAGGAAGCCGGGCGCTCCCTCGATGTCGCTCCAGCGGTCGCCGGGCAGATAGGTGTGCGCGACCTTGAGTTCGGTGCCGCCGAGCCATTTGCTCATTTCGGCCATGCTGGCCACCGCGCCCGGCTCGGAGCCGAGGAACGCGCCGAACGGCGGCGGGGGCGACGCGGCGGAGCTGTCGTCGTCCCGGCCCACGTCCGCCGCGGACCCGACACCGGCCGCCAGGGCGACCAGCGCGGCGATCGACGCCGCGGCCACGGCATGCCGCCGAAGCCGAGTCCTGTGCCGTTGTGGAGCCATACCTGCTCCTCCGTTCCCGATACTGACACCCAGTCACGTGGAGACGAGCACCGCCATCACGGCTACGGCTTTCAGGTGGTCCCGACCCCCGCACGGGCGAAGGAAATCCAAGGGCGCGCTGGACTGTGGGCCGGCGCATCGCGGCCGGACGGCGTGGCGAGATGCCACAGGCGGTACGGCGCCGAAGGACGCGGTACGGCGCCACCGCGGACGGCGCCCCTACGGGACGCGGGGTGCCGGGCACTGGGGCCCGGCACCCGGCGCGTCACCGGCCCGAGGCGGTCCGGCCTCGTCGGTACAGAATCGTTCCTGCCGCGATCAGCAGGGCGCTGACGGCCGAGGCCGCGAGCATGGCCCGGGCCTCACCACCGGTGTGCGGAAGGCTGGGCCTTCCCGAGTGGTGGTGGCCACCGTGGTGATGCGGGGGCGTGTAGTCCTCGCCGCCGTACGGAGGCGGAGCCGGACGGTGGTGACCGCCGTACGGAGGGTGTGTCGGGCGGTCGTGACCGCCGTACGGAGGGTGTGTCGGGCGGTCGTGACCGCCGTACGGGGGCGGAGTCGAGTGGTCGTGACCACCGTAGGTAGGCGGAGTCGAGTGGTCGTCACCACCGTAGGTAGGCGGAGTCGAGTGGTCGTGACCACCGTAGGTAGGCGGAGTCGAGTGGTCGTCACCACCGTAGGTAGGCGGAGTCGAGTGGTCGTCACCACCGTAGGTAGGCGGAGTCGAGTGGTCCTCACCACCGTAGGTAGGCGGAGTCGAGTGGTCCTCACCACCGTAGGTAGGCGGGGACGTCTCGTCCTCGCCGCCGTACGGAGGTGGAGGCGAGTGGTCGTCGTCGCCGTACGGGGGCGGAGTCGTGTGATCGTCACCGCCGTACGAGGGCGGAGTCGAGTGGTCGTCACCGCCGTACGGAGGCTCGGACGTGGGGCCACCGTACGGAGGGGCCGTGGCTTGGTCGTCGTCGTGCGAGGGCGGCGCGGTGGGCTCGTCGTCCTGTGAAGGCGGCGCGGTGGGCTCGTCCTCGTACGAAGGCGGCGAAGTGTGATCGTCGCTCTGGCCCTCGGGACCGTAGTGGTCCGAGGAGTCCGAGGAGTCCGAGGAGTCCGAGGAGTCCGAGGAGTCGGAGTCGTCGTCGCCCCCGTCACTCTTCGAAGCGGAGCCGTTGGCACAGGAGTTGCCGAACGCGGGGTTCGGCGCGGAGGCCGCGTCCACGGAGTCGCCGCAGACGTTGGCCGAGATGTTCACCGGGGCCTGGGCCGTGTTGCCGGACACCACGCCGGGCGAACGCTGCGAAGCGCCGAACGCGCCCGAGTCGGCCAGGGCCTGACTGCCGTACAAGGACAGGATGCCCGTCGCGGCGGCGGCCACGACCATGCCCTTGCTGAGGGTCTGTCGCAATCTCTTGTCTTCCTGCTCGAAGAAGTGGAAAAGCCGGCCTCGGGACGAAGAATCCGGGGATCAACGGTCCGAGGCCGGCCAGGACACAGCCGATGGGCTGGTGCGGTGTGTTACGTCTTTCAGCGGTTGGCGCAGGCGTTGCCGAAGGTGGGGTTCAGCGCCCCGATGACGTCCACGGTGTCGCCGCAGGCGCTGACCGGGACGTGGAGCGGGACCTCGACCACGTTGCCGGAGATGACGCCGGGCGAGTTGGCCGCCCCACCGGTGGCACCGGAGTCGGCGAAGGCCGTGGCGGCTCCGCCCAGCGCCAGGATCGCGCCGGCGACGACAGCAGCGCTCTTCTTCATGAAGTTTCCCTTCTCTGCGGTCATGCCCTGTGACGGCCGAAACCGAGCGAGCTCAACTTGAATGGCTCGCACCATGACCGGCAGGTTGTAAAACGAGGGATAGACAGCCGAAGAAACTACGGAACGCGCGCCGTCCCTGAATTCACTCGAACGCCCTCAGAGATTTGACATGTTGGCGGATAGGCGGAGAAACGCTTCTTCGGTGAAAGACAAGAAAGACCGCCCGGGCGGCGGTGGATGTACCGGCACGCCACCCGGGCGGTGTTCCGTCGGCAGGACCAGCGGCTGCCTCAGCCGTTTCCGGCCAGGACGGAGATGTCGTCCAGGACGTGCGACAGCGGCTCGTCGTCCTTGGCCTGCGTGGAGTTCTCCGTGCACTGCTGGGTCTGCGGGGAGGACAGGACCGGGATGTCCTGCGCACCGACATTGGCGATGAGGGCACCCGCGGACTCGGCGTCCGCCTTCACCGGCAGGCCCACGCAGAGCTTGTTGACCGAGCTCTGGACCAGGGAGGCCTGCGGGCTCATCTTGCCCCCGGTCACCTGGTTGCCGAAGGCCTCCTTCGCACCCTGGCCGCTCGACGAGGTGGTGCCGGTGTCGTCGCCGATGGCAAGCGCCTGGGGAGCTGCCGCCGCCGACACGCCTACGCAGGACACGGCGACCGCCACCGCGGCCATTGCCTTCTTCAGCATTTCGCTTCCCTTTCCCTGGCTCCTCGCCGAGACACACGCTCCTGCCCCGCATCAACCGGACCCGCACGGATTGGTTGCGGGGTGTCACCCGATCGGATCGTTCCGAGCGGCGGAATTCCGGGAATTCCAGTACCGCCTCCCCGAAACCCCTCGCCGACGCCATGTGGGCCATCGGAGTGAACGACAGCAACCCTCGGGCGCGGTGGCCAGTTGATCCAGGCGCTCCGGTGGACGGGGTTTCTCCAGAAGGGACTCAGCAAGTGATCAAGAAGGTTCTGGCCTCCGCCGCGGTCGCCGCTTCCGTCGTCGGATTCTCCGCCACCGCTGCGTCGCCGGCCCTGGCCATCGGTGACGACACGGGTACCACCTCGCTGAGCGGCAACGACGCCGTGCAGTCGTTCGGCAACTCGGCCACGTACGGCAACATGAGCCCCCAGCTCGCGCTCATCCAGGGCTCGTTCAACAAGCCCTGCATCGGCCTGCCCGCGAAGCTGGACGCCCAGTCGATCCTGGGCGCGGGCAACATCGGCGTCCAGGACATCCCGGTCCTGTCCTCCCCGCAGACCCAGCAGTGCACGGAGAACTCCACGCAGGCCAAGGGCGACGAGCCGCTCTCGCACATCCTGGACGACATCTCCGCGCTGTCCGGCAACGGCTGAGCCGGAGAACCCCGGGCCTCCTGACGGGCCCGAGCCGACGGGCCGCCGCGTTGTCGCGGCGGCCCGTCGGCGTGTTCCGAACCGCCTCATAACACCTCATCTGATGTCATACGAGACGTTAGTGCATTGATCGGACTTTACTGCTCCGAACGGGGCAAGGGCCGCAACCGCAGTCAGACACCTGCCGTTGATGATCACGCAACTCCCCCCGGAGTCCGCCTCTCGAAGGGAACCAACATGAAGAAGCTGTGGGCAACCGCGGCTGTAGCCGCCTCCGTCGCCGGTCTGGCGGGTTTCGCCGCCCCCCAGGCTCTCGCCCTCGGTGACGACCACGGCACCACCTCGCTGAGTGGCAACGAAGCCCAGCAGTCCTTCGGCAACTCCGTCACGGCCGGCGACCAGAGCCCCCAGCTCTCGCTGGTGCAGGGCTCCCTGAACAAGCCGTGTGTCGGTCTTCCGGCGAAGGTCGACGCCCAGTCGATCCTGGCCCTGGTCAACGTCGGCGTCCAGGACATCCCGGTCCTGTCCTCCCCGCAGACCCAGCAGTGCACGGAGAACTCGACCCAGGCCAAGGGCGACGAGCCGCTCTCGCACGTCCTGGACGACATCTCCGCGCTGTCCGGCAACGGCTGAGCGAGCGCCCCGCGTACGGCGGGTCACCGGTCCCTCCGGTGACCCGCCGTTCCGCTTGCTACCGCCGGTACAGCTCCTCGATCCGTTCGGCGTAGGCAGCGGTCACCGCGTGCCGCTTCACCTTCAGCGACGGGGTCAGCAGCCCGTTCTCCTCGGTGAACTCCCCCTCGACGAGCGCGAAGGCGCGGATCGACTCGGCGCGCGAGACGGCCGCGTTGGCGTGGTCGACCGCCCTCTGCACCTCGGCCCGCAGCCGTTCGTCGCGCACCAGTTCCGAGAGGGGTGTGTCCGGGGGCAGTCCGCGCACCGCCAGCCAGTGGGCGACCACCTCGGGGTCGAGGGTGATCAGGGCGGCGACGAAGGGCCGGTTGTCCCCGACGACCACGCACTGGCCGACCGGCGAGCGGCTGCGCAGCCGGTCCTCCAGGACGGCCGGGGAGACGTTCTTGCCGCCGGAGGTGACGAGGATGTCCTTCTTGCGGCCGGTGATGGTGAGATAGCCGTCCTGGTCCAGGGAGCCGAGGTCGCCGGTGGCGAACCAGTCGTCGGCGAGCACGGCGTCGGTGGCCGCCGGGTTGTTCCAGTACGAGCCGAAGACCACGTCGCCCTTGATCAGCACCTCGCCGTCGTCGGCGATGCGTACGGCCACGCCGGGGATCGGCAGGCCGACCGTGCCCGGGCGGGGACCGAGCGGGGGCACGATGGTGGCCGCCGCGCTGGTCTCGGTCAGGCCGTACCCCTCGTAGACGACGATCCCGGCCGCGTGGAAGAACAGGTTGAGATCGCGGTCCAGCGGGGACCCGCCGCTGATGGCGTAGCGCATGCGGCCGCCCAGCTCCTTGCGGATGCGCCGGTAGACGAGCAGGTCGTACAGGGCCCAGGCGGCGTACAGGCCCGGGCCGGGCCCCTTGCCGGTGCCGAGGAACTTCCGCAGGTGGGCCTCGCCGAAGCGCACGGCGATGCGCTCGGCGCGGTCGAAGGAGGCACCGCGGCCGATCTTCTCGGCGGTGGCCCGCCCGGTGTCGTGGATCTTCTCGAAGAGATACGGCACCCCGACCAGGAAGGTGGGCCTGAACTCCTTGAGCGCGGGCCTGAGTTCGTCGGGTTTGACGCTCGGGAAGTGGCCGGTCTCGATCCGGGCCAGCAGACAGGCGAGTTGCAGGGTGCGGCCGAGGATGTGGGCGAGCGGCAGGAAGAGGAGCGTGGAGGCAGCTTGGCCGGTGACGGCCTGGAAGACCGGGTGCAGCAGCTCGACGGTGTTGGCGGCCTCCGTGTGCAGGTTGGCGTGGGTGAGGACGCAGCCCTTGGGCCTGCCGGTGGTGCCGGAGGTGTAGCAGAGGGTGGCGATGGTGTCGGGGGTCAGGGCGGCGCGCCGCTTGGCCACCTCGTCGTCGGGCAGGTCCCGGCCGAGGGCGGTGAGGTCGGCGAGGGCGTCCGCGTCCAGCTGCCACAGGCGCGGCGGCCGGGGATGGCCCGCGGTGCCGGTGGTGACGGTGGCGGCGTTCGCGGCGGTCTCGGTGACGACGTACCGGGCGCCGGAGTCGCGGACGATCCACTCCACCTGCTCGGCGGAGGAGGTCGGGTAGACGGGCACGGGCTGGCCGCCGGCCGCCCAGATCGCGAAGTCCAGGACGGTCCACTCGTATCGGGTGCGGGACATCACGGCGACCCGGCCGCCCGGTTCGAGGCCGGCGGCGATCAGCCCCTTGGCGACGGCGTTGACCTCGGCGGCGAAGGCGGCTGCCGTGACCGGGTGCCAGGTGCCCTCGGCGCGGCGGCGCAGCAGCACCGCGTCGGGGGTCTCGGCCGTGTGCGTGAACGGCAGGTCGGCCAGGGAGCCGCCGGTGAGCGGCGGTGCCAGGGGCGCCGTGCGCACCTCGCGCACGGTGCCCGTCGCGTCCCTGACGATCTCCACCGAGCCACGGGCCGCCAGGTCGGTGCGCTGCCGTGCCCGCTTCAGATCCCTGCGTACGCCCATGACGGCTCCCGGTCGCGGCTGTACTGACGAACGTACTTACCGGAGAGTCAACTTACTCAGAGGTAAGGAAAGGTCAATGGGGCGTGCGGCGTCTCAGTCCCCGGTGTCCGCACGGCCCGCCTCCCGGATCGCGTCGGCGAGGGCCCGTACGTCCTCGTCCTCGGTGGTGCGGGCCAGCGCGGCCGCCTGCGTGGCGAGCCGGGCGAGGCTCGGGGCTCCGGGGAGGGCGGGACCGTGGTCGGTGCCGGCGCGCAGGGCGTCGGCGAAGTAGGCGGCCACCGCCGTGACCTGGAAGCGGGGGCTCGCCTCCCGGAGGGAGTCCTTCAGGGCGCCGGTCTCCAGGGCGCCGGACTCCTCGTGCGGGGCGCGGGTCGTGGGGTCCAGCCAGCGGACGGTGGCGGTGGCGAGGTGGCCGTCGGCGCCCGGCCTGGTGCGCACCGCGTACAGGGCGGTCACGGTGTGGCCGGGGCCGACCTCGCCGCCGTCGACGTGGTCGTCGCGGAAGTCGTCGTCGGCGACCCTGCGGTCGTCGTAGCCGACGAGGCGGAAGTCGGCGACGGTGTGCGGGTCGAAGGCGACCTGGGCCTTGGCGTCGCGCGCGGTCAGCTCGATGTTCTGCGGGAGTTGCTCGCAGAAGACCTTGCGTGCCTCGGTGGTGTCGGAGACGTAGGCGGTGTGGCCGTCGCCCTTGTCGGCGAGGCGTTCCATGAGGGCGTCACCGTAGTCGCTGCCGACGCCGACCCCGAAGAGGGTGATGCCGTGCTCGCGGCGGGCGGAGTCGATACGGCGCAGGATGGCGTCGGGGCTGGTCTCGCCGTCGTTGGCGAGGGCGTCGGAGACCAGGACGACCCGGTTGGTGGCGCCCTTGCGCAGACCCTCGACCGCGGTGGCGTAGCCGGTCTCGACGCCCGCGCCGAGGTTGGTGGAGGACAGCGCCTCGAGGCCGTCGACGGCGTCGTGAACCTCGCCACGGTGGCCGCCGAGCCGGGTCATCGGCAGGACGGTCTCGGCGTGTTCGCTGAAGGTGACGACGGCCACCGAGTCGTCGTCGCGCAGCCGGTCCGTCATGGTGTCGAGGGACTGTTTGGCGAGGTCGAGGCGGCCGGGTTCGTCCATGGACCCGGAGACGTCGACGACGAAGGTGAGCGCGGCGGGCGGCCGTTGTCCGGTCGCTTCCGCGGTCCGGGTGGCGAGGCCCACGCGGACCAGGGACCAGTCCGGTTCGGCGGTGCGGGCGCCGTCGACGGTGACGGTGAAACCGTTGCCGTCGGGCCTGCGGTAGTCCTGGCGGAAGCTGTTGACGAACTCCTCGGGGCGGACGGTCGACGGGTCGGGGGTGCGGCCGTCGGCGAGGGTGCGGCGGGCGTACGTGTAGGAGGCGGTGTCGACGTCGAGGGCGAAGGTGGAGAGGTGGTTGTCGGACGGGGGCGACTCGAAGCCCTGGTCGCCGCGTGTGTGGCCGGGCGCGGGGGCGGGCAGGCCGCGCTTGTCCGCGCTGTTGCCGTGCTCCCCGGTGCCGCCCGCGCAGGCCGTCAGCAGCAGACCGCCCGCCGCCGTGAGGGCGAGCAGGGTGCCGCGCATTCGTCGTGATCGCTGTGTCCGGTTCCGCTCCATCTCGCGTTCCCCCTGCGTCGGTTGACGTCGGCTTGTGCGACCTCTGCCGACTGTGACGGCGCGGGGCGCCGGAACGTGCGACCCGGGGGGTTGCGGATGGATCTCGAACCGGCCACGCCGACGGCCCGTCGAGACCGGTAGGTGATCCTCCGGTGACCTAGGAGACCACGTCCTTGCGCGCGAAACCCCGGAAGGCCAGGGCGAACAGCACGAGGGCGTACGTTATGGAGATCGCGGTGCCCTGGATCATGCCGGACCACTCGAGGTGCGGCTGGACGGCGTCCGCCCAGGCGAACTGCCAGTGCGCGGGCAGGAAGTCGCGCCAGTGGCCGAGGGCCGTCACGGCGTCCAGGACGTTGCCGACGATGGTGAGGCCGACCGCGCCGCCGACCGCGCCGAGCGGGGCGTCCGTCCTGGTCGACAGCCAGAACGCCAGCCCGGCGGTGACCAGTTGGGACACGAAGATGTACGCCACCACGACCACCAGGCGCTGCGCCGCCGTAACCGGGTCCAGCGCTCCGCCGGTGGGGATCTGCAGCGGACCCCAGCCGTAGGCGGCCGTGCCGGCCGCGAGCGCCACGAGGGGCAGCAGCACCATCGCGGCGAGGCTCAGCCCGAGCCCCACGGCGAGCTTGGACCACAGCAGGCGGGCCCGGGGCACGGGAGCGGCGAGCAGATAGCGCAGCGAGGACCAGCTCGCCTCCGAGGCGACCGTGTCCCCGCAGAACAGGGCGACCGGGATCACCAGCAGGAAGCCCGCCGAGACGAACAGGTTCACCGCGGCGAAGTTGGCGCCGGAGGCGGTGGCCGTGTCCATCAGCGTGACCTGGCCGTTGCGGCCCGACGGGTCGCCGCCGATCGCGAAGGCGACGAGCAGCACGAACGGCAGGGCGGCGAGGATCCCGCCCATGATCAGCGTCCGGCGCCGCTTGAGCTGGCGGACCAGCTCCACGCGCAGCGGCAGGGTGCGGCCCGCGCGGTAGCCGGAGGCGACCTCGACGGGCTCGGTGAGCGTGCTCACGGGGCACCTCCGATCAGGGTGAGGAAGGCGTCTTCCAGGCGCCGGTGGGGGCCGACCGAGGCGACGGGCACCTCCAGGCGCACCAGCTCCACCACCAGCCGCTCGGCCGTGCCGCCGGGCTCGAGGCGGATCAGCAGCCCGTCCTCGGTGCGTACGGCGGAGGCGACGCCGGGCAGGGCGGCCACCTTCTCCACGACCGGCTCCTCCACGGGCGTACCGGTGCCGACGAGCAGGGTGTCGCCGGAGCCCACGATCTCCCGCACCGGACCGGCCTGGACCAGCCGGCCGCGGTCCATCACCACCAGGTGGGTGCAGGACTGCTCGACCTCGGCGAGGAGATGGCTGGAGACGATCACCGTGCGGCCGCCGGCCGCGTAGCGGATCATCACCTCGCGCATCTCGCGGATCTGGGGCGGGTCGAGGCCGTTGGTGGGCTCGTCCAGGATGAGCAGGTCGGGCAGGCCGAGCATGGCCTGGGCGATGGCGAGACGCTGGCGCATGCCCTGGGAGTAGGTGCGCACCGCGCGGGCCAGGGCGTCGCCGAGGCCGGCGATCTCCAGGGCCTCCTCCAGGTGCGCGTCCTCCGGCGGGCGGCCGGTGGCCCGCCAGTACAGCTCCAGGTTCTCCCGGCCGGACAGGTGCGGCAGGAAGCCCGCGCCCTCCACGAAGGCGCCGACCCTCGACAGCACGGGCGCGCCGGGTCGGACGGCGTGGCCGAAGACGCGGATCTCGCCGCCGTCCGGCTTGATGAGACCCATCAGCATGCGCAGGGTGGTGGTCTTGCCGGCGCCGTTGGGCCCGAGCAGTCCCAGCACCTGGCCCTTCTCCACGCGGAAGGAGAGCTCGCGCACCGCGTACCGGTCGGCGGACCGGGCGTACCGCTTGCTGAGGTCGGATATCCGCAGCGGGACGTCGGCGAGTTCCGGGTCGGGCGCGGGGGCGGCCGTGCGGCGGCGGCCGGTGAGCAGCAGGGCGAGCGCGGCGGCGGCTCCGGCCAGCGGCAGCCACCACACCCACGCGGGCAGGGGGGCCGCGGCGGTGGTGACGGCGGGCGCCGTCGGCACGCTCAGGCCTCCCTCGAGGGAGACGGTGTACGTCGCCGGGGCGACCGGTGAGGCGTAGCCGAGGTCGGTGGAGGCGAGGACCAGTCGGAGCCGGTGGCCCTTCTGCACCTCGTGGTCGATCGCCGGGAGGGTGATCGTGACGTCCTTGCCGCTCCTGGCGCCGGTGACCCGGAGGGGTGCGACGAGCTGGGAGGGCAGCACCTGCCGGGTGCCGTCGGGGCCGACGTCGTAGACCTTGCCGAACAGGACGGCGTCCTCGCCGGTGGAGGTGACGTGCGCGGTCACGGTGGGCGAGCCGGTGATCTGCAGATCGCGGGTGAGCGGTGCCGAGTCGAACTTCGCGTACTGGCCGGGGAAGTCGAGGGAGACGCCGACGCCGAGCGCGGAGAGCTGGGCGAGTCCGCCGGAGCCGCCGAGGCCGGGCAGGGCGGAGACGCCGGGCGGGCTGGCCCCGGCCGGGTTGACGAAGTGCTGCCGGCCGCCGTTCAGGGCGACGGTCCGCCGGTGGTCGCGCAGGCCGGGATAGGTGCCGGCGCTCGCGCCGCGCAGCCGGGCGGCGCCGTCGGTGGAGTCGACGCCTCCCGTGCGGGTGATCCGGAAGGCGGGGCCGGTGTCGGCGGACCTGTCGCCCTTGAGGTAACGGTCGAACCAGGCCGTCACCCGGTCCTCCACCCGGCCGCTCTCCAGGTCGCCGCCGTCGTGCCCGCCCGCGATCCAGTCGACGTCCACCGGGGCGCCGTTGGACCGGATCGCCTTCTCGGCCGCGTCGGACTGGGCGAGGGTGAACAGGGAGTCGGTCTGGCCCTGCACCAGCAGCGTGGGCACCTTGATGCGGTCGGCGACGGCGGACGGCGAGCGCTCCTCCAGAAGCGTGCGGGCGGCCGCGTCCGGGGTGCCGGACTCGGCGACCCGGTCGTACATCCGGCACAGGGCGGGTTCGAACCTGGCGCAGCCGCCGCCGGTGTTGAAGAAGACGCCGGCCCACAGCTTCTTGAACACGTCGTTCGGGAACAGGGCGTCGGCGAGGTTCCAGTAGGTGACGGCCGGGGCGATGGCGTCGACGCGGTGGTCGTGTCCGGCGGCGAGCAGGGAGATCGCGCCGCCGTAGGAGCCGCCGGCCACGCCCACGCGCGGGTCGCCGGGCTTGTCGAGGCGAACCCGGGGCTGCTGCGCCAGCCAGTCGATGAGCCGGGAGACGTCGGCCACCTCGTGCTGGGGGTCGTTCAGCCCGATCTTCCCGGTCGAGTGGCCGAAGCCGCGTGCCGACCAGGTCAGCACCGCGTATCCGTCGCGGGCGAGGTTCTCGGCCTGCTGCCGTACGTCGTCCTTGCTGCCGCCGAAGCCGTGCCCCAGCAGGACGGCGGGGCGGCGGCCGGTGGCACCGCCGGTGAAGTACGAGGTGTCGATGCGCGTCCCGTCGGCCATGGTCATGACGCGGTCGCTGCGGTGCACCGGCGACGCGTCGTCGGAGGCGACGGCCGTCCACGTACCGGCGCCGGCGAGCACCACGACGGCGGCCGCGGCGGCCATCAGCCGGCGCGGCCCCTTCAGCAGCCCTCGCAGCGCGGGGACACGAAGATCCATGCCTCAACGGTACGGGCCGCCGCTGACATCCGACGGGGCCCCCGGGCTGAACCGGGGGCCCTCCCAGGGGAGTACGGGCCTGCCCCCGTGTACTTCGGGCGTGGTACGGAGGGCCATGCGGATCCGGAGGGCCACCACCGTCGCCGACGTCGTCGCCGAGCACCTGTTCGACAATCAGGCCCGACCCGAGTGGGCGGAGTGTTTCCTCTCCACGCCTGGCCACCATCTGCTGCCGGCCCACGCGGACGGGGCCGCCGCCGGCTGCGTCAGCGGCGTGCAGACCGTCCACCCCGACACGGGCACCGAGATGTTCCTGTACGAGCCGGCGATGGCGGAGCCGTACCGCCCGCCGCGGGTTCGGGCGGGCGCCGGTGCTGCGGCTCGCGGAGCCGGCCCGGGAGCGGGGGTGCCACGGCATGTGGGTCGGGGCCGACACCGGGAACGACGTCGCCCTCGCCGCCTGTCGGAGTGCGGGCGGCGAGGGCGAGGGGACGTGCGTGGTGCTGACGTGGGAGTTCTGATTACGCCTGCGCGTCCTCCGGGATGGACACCAGCCAGCGGGTGTCGCGGCGGGGGCGGAGGTAGAAGGCCCAGTAGAGCGTGGCGACCGCGGTGATGCCGCCGGTCCACAGCAGGTACGTCGGGTCCTGCTCCACGAGGATGTAGACGAGGACCGCGATGAGCAGGACCGGCATCGCGGGCCACAGCGGCATCCGCCAGGCGGGCGTGTGCTTGTGGGCGCCGCGGCGGGCCAGCAGGGCGGCGACCGCAACCAGCAGGTACATGCCCGTCACCGAGACGCCGGTGACGCCGTAGAGGGTGTCCAGGTTGACGAAGCAGAGCAGCGCGCCGGGCACGCCGACCGCGAGCGTGGCGACCCAGGGGGAGCCGAAGCGGCCGAGCTTGGAGAAGACGGAGTTGACCGGGCCGGGCCAGGCCTTGTCGCGGGCGGAGGCGAACAGGACGCGGGAGTTCTGGATGACCATGACGATGCCCGCGTTGATGATCGCGAGGGCCACGCAGAGGCTGACGAACGTGCCGACCGCGGAGTTGGACCAGGCGGTGACCATGGAGCTGATGTCGCCGCCGGTCAGCTCCTTGAGGTCGGAAGCGCCCATGGTGATGGCGGCGACCGGGACCAGGATGACCACGGTGGAGATGGCGAGGGTGGCCAGCACCGTGCGGGCGACGTTGCGGCGGGGGTGCTCCAGCTCCTCGGAGAGGTAGACGGCGGTCGAGAAGCCCTGGGTGACGAAGAGGGCGATCGCGAGACCGGAGACGACCAGCATGGCCGTCACGGTGTCCGTGTGCCCGTGCGCGCCGGCCACCTGCATGGAGACCATGCTGCCCACACCGCGGTGGCCGTGGGTGAAGCCGAGGAGGGCGACGACACCGGCGGCGACGACCTCCAGGACCAGGAAGATGCCGGTGATCCAGGCGTTGGCGCGCAGGTCGAGCAGGCCGGCGAGGGTGGCGAGCAGCATCACGCCGGCGCCGGTCATCGCGGGATCGAGGTGCACTATCGGGGCCAGGTAGTCGGCGGTGCCCATCGCGATGACGGGCGGCACGATCATGACGACCAGCAGGGACAGCACGAAGACGAGCCAGCCCGCGAGGCGGCCGGCCATCGTCGACACCATGGCGTACTCGCCGCCCGCGCTGGGGATGAGGGTGCCCAGCTCGGAGTAGCAGAACGCCACGGCGATACAGAGGAGGGAGCCGATGGCGATCGTCAGGGCGGTCGCGGTGCCGAGGGAGCCGAAGAGGTCGGGCACCACCACGAAGAGCGTGGAGGCGGGTGTGACGCACGAAAGGGTCAGCAGGGTGCCGCCGACTACCCCGATGGAACGCTTGAGCTTCTGAGGGCTGCCGGCGGCCTCGGTGACGGCTGCCTCGACAGAGCCTGTCTCGACGGGGCGGAGCGTGTCGGTCATGCGGCGGAATCCGATCGACTCGTGCGACTGAGGGTGGGCTCGGGAGCGCTATCGCCTCCGGGCGGCTCGTCGTGCGTTCGTTTCGTCCGCTCCCGGCGCTGCATAGGGAACCCCGACGAAAACCGCCGCGTCAATGGCCGTTTACCTTCGGAATCCGCACCCCTGAAGCAATCGACGCCACATCACTTTCTTAGGTCACAGCGCCTTATGGAGGCATCCATCAAGCTCATGCAACATGTGACCTTGCTTTCCAAGGAAATTGGGCGGCACCTCCTTCATCATCCGATTGATCCCTCAAGAACGGGAACCGCAGCGAAGGCTTCAAAAAAATGTCAGGCCGTCCGGTATCCGGACGGCCTGACGGAAGCCGGAGATGACCTCCGGGTGACACTCAGTGGTTGCGCGGGAACCCGAGGTCCACGCCCGCGGGGGCGTCGGCGGGGTCGGGCCAGCGGGTGGTGACGACCTTGCCGCGGGTGTAGAAGTGCGTACCGTCGTTGCCGTAGATGTGGTGGTCGCCGAAGAGCGAGTCCTTCCAGCCACCGAAGGAGTGGTAGCCGACCGGCACCGGGATCGGGACGTTCACGCCGACCATGCCGGCCTCGATCTCCAGCTGGAAGCGGCGGGCGGCGCCGCCGTCCCGGGTGAAGATCGCGGTGCCGTTGCCGAACGGCGAGGCGTTGATGAGGGCCACGCCGTCCTCGTAGGTGTCGACGCGCAGCACGCACAGCACCGGGCCGAAGATCTCGTCCTGGTACGCCTTCGCGGACGTGGGCACCTTGTCGAGCAGCGAGATGCCGATCCAGTGGCCGTCCTCGAAGCCCTCGACGGTGTAACCGGTGCCGTCGAGCACGACCTCGGCGCCCTCGGCCGCCGCGCCCTCGACGTAGGAGGCCACCTTGTCGCGGTGGACCTTCGTGATCAGCGGGCCCATCTCGGAGGTGGGGTCGTCGCCGGGACCGATCTTGATCTTCTCGGCGCGCTCACGGATCTTGTCGACCAGCTCGTCGCCGATGGAGCCGACCGCCACGACCGCGGAGATGGCCATGCAGCGCTCGCCCGCCGAGCCGTACGCCGCCGAGACCGCGGCGTCGGCCGCCGCGTCCAGGTCGGCGTCCGGCAGGACCAGCATGTGGTTCTTGGCGCCGCCGAGGGCCTGGACGCGCTTGCCGTTCGCGGAGGCCGTGGTGTGGATGTAGCGGGCGATCGGGGTCGAGCCGACGAAGGAGACGGCCTTGACGTCCGGGTGCTCCAGGAGGCGGTCCACGGCCACCTTGTCGCCGTGCACGACGTTGAAGACGCCGTCGGGCAGACCGGCCTCGGCCAGCAGCTCGGCGATCTTGATCGCTGCCGACGGGTCCTTCTCGGACGGCTTCAGCACGAAGGTGTTGCCGGTCGCGATGGCGATCGGGAACATCCACATCGGGACCATCGCCGGGAAGTTGAACGGCGTGATGCCGGCGACGACACCGAGCGGCTGGCGGATCGCCGCCACGTCGACCCGGTTGGCCACCTGCGTGGACAGCTCGCCCTTCAGCTGGACGTTGATGCCGCAGGCCAGGTCGACGATCTCCAGGCCACGCGCGACCTCGCCGAGCGCGTCGGAGTGCACCTTGCCGTGCTCGGCGGTGATCAGCTCCGCGATGGCGTCCCGGTTGGCGTCGAGCAGCGCCCGGAACTTGAAGAGGATCGAGGTCCGCTGGGCCAGCGAGGACTGGCCCCAGGTCGCGAAGGCGTCCTTGGCCGTCGCGACGGCCGCGTCCACCTCCTCGACCGACGCGAACGCGACCTTGGTGGTGACCGCGCCGGTCGCCGGGTCCGTGACCGGCCCGTACGTACCCGACGCGCCTTCGACGGTCTTGCCGCCGATCCAGTGGTTGACGATCTTCGTCATGCCCAGAGACTCCTTATTACAGATGGCGGCGTCGGGTCGAGACGTGCCGTTCGTACAGCTCTCGTGCCTTGACCGCGGACGATCGGGTCGCGGTCTCGGCCACAGGAACATCCCACCAGGCCTGCGCCGGAGGCGCGCCCGACACAGTGTCGGACGTTTCGGTCTCCACGTAGACACATGTGGGAGTGTCGGCGGCCCGCGCCTCGGCGAGCGCCGCGCGCAGGTCCCGTACGGTCTTCGCGCGCAGCACCCGCATGCCGAGGCTGGCCGCGTTGGCGGCGAGGTCGACGGGCAGCGGGGAGCCGGTGAAGGTGCCGTCGTTCGAGGTGAAGCGGTAGGCGGTGCCGAACCGCTCGCCGCCCACGGACTCCGAGAGCCCGCCGATGGACGCGTACCCGTGGTTCTGCACCAGCAAAATCTTGATCGCGATGCGCTCCTGCACGGCGGTCACGATCTCCGTCGGCATCATCAGGTACGTACCGTCGCCGACCAGCGCCCACACGTTCCGCTCGGGAGCGGCGAGCTTCACCCCGATGGCGGCCGGGATCTCGTAGCCCATGCAGGAGTAGCCGTACTCCAGGTGGTACTGGTCGTACGACCGCGCCCGCCACAGCTTGTGCAGGTCGCCGGGGAGCGAGCCGGCCGCGTTGATGATGATGTCCGACTCGTCCACCAGGGCGTCGAGGACACCGATGACCTGCGGCTGGGAAGGCCTGACGTCCGGTTCGTCCGCCTCGAAGCAGGCGTCGACGCGCTGCTCCCAGCGCTCCTTGTCCTCGGTGTACTCGGTGACGTAGGAGTCGGCGACCCGGTGCCCGTGCATCACCAGCGCCTCGGTCAGCTCGCCCAGGCCGCTGCGGGCGTCCGCGACCAGCGGCAGCCCCGCCAGCTTGTGGCCGTCGTAGGGCGCGATGTTGAGGTTGAGGAAACGGACGTCCGGGTTCTCGAAGAGGGTGCCGGAGGCGGTGGTGAAGTCGGTGTAGCGGGTGCCCACGCCGATCACCAGGTCCGCGGTGCGGGCCAGCTCGTCGGCGGTCGCGGTGCCCGTGTGGCCGACGCCGCCGACGTCCTGCGGGTGGTCGTAACGCAGGGAGCCCTTGCCGGCCTGGGTGGAGGCGACCGGTATGCGGGTGGCCTCCGCGAACTCGGCGAGGGCCGCCTCGGCACGGCTGTGGTGGACTCCGCCGCCGGCGACGACCAGGGGCCTGCGGGCGGCCCGGACCGCCCGGACCGCCTCGGCGAGCTCGGTGGGGTCGGCTCCCGGCCGCCGTACGGTCCACACCCGCTCGGCGAAGAACTCCTCGGGCCAGTCGTACGCCTCCGCCTGCACGTCCTGCGGCAGGGCGAGGGTGACCGCACCGGTCTCCAGGGGGTCGGTGAGGACCCGCATCGCCTGCAGCGCGCTGGGGATCAGGGCCTCGGGCCGGGTGATCCGGTCGAAGTACCTCGACACCGGGCGCAGGGTGTCGTTGACCGACACGTCTCCCGCGTAGGGCACCTCCAGCTGCTGCAGCACCGGATCGGCGGGGCGGGTGGCGAAGACGTCGCCGGGCAGCAGCAGGACCGGCAGGTGGTTGATGGTCGCGAGGGCGGCGCCGGTGACCAGGTTGGTGGCGCCCGGGCCGATGGAGGTGGTCACCGCATGGGTGGACAGCCGGTTCGACTGGCGGGCGTGGCCGACCGCCGCGTGCACCATGGACTGCTCGTTGCGGCCCTGGTGGTACGGCATGACGTCGGCGTACTCGATCAGCGCCTGGCCGAGGCCGGCCACGTTGCCGTGCCCGAAGATGCCCCAGGTGGCGCCGATCAGGCGCCGCCGCTCGCCGTCGCGTTCGGTGTACTGGGCGGCGAGGAAGCGTACGAGTGCCTGAGCGACCGTGAGCCTCGTCGTCGAGGTCGTCATCGGTACCCCCCTGTGCTTTCTACGTGGTCCGGGTGGAAACAGATCCGCCACTCCCGGGTCTCACCGGGCCCGGCCATGACGTTCAGGTAGTACATGGCGTGGCCGGGCTGGGCGATCGACGGGCCGTGCCAGCCGTCGGGGACGAGGACGGCGTCGCCGGAGCGGACCTCGGCGAGGACGTCGGAACCGCCCTCACGCGAGGGGAATACGCGCTGATATCCGAGACCGTTCTGGCCGTCGATCTCGAAGTAGTAGATCTCCTCGAGCTCGGACTCCTCGCCCGGCCGGTGCTCGTCGTGCTTGTGCGGCGGGTAGGAGGACCAGTTTCCGCCGGGGGTGATCACCTCGACGGCGATCAGCCTGTCGCAGTCGAAGGAGTCGGCGGAGGCGAAGTTGCGCACGCGGCGGGCGCAGGTGCCGCTGCCGCGCTCCTCGACGGGGACCTCCGGCGCGGGGCCGTAGCGGGCGGGGAGTCGTCGCTCGCACTTCGCTCCTGCCAGGGCGAAGCGGCCTCCCGCGCCGGAGGCGATCTGGACCCGGGCGTCCCGGGGCGCGTACGCGAAGTCGGAGACGTCCGCGAACACGCTTTCCCGGCCCAGGAGTTGAAACTCGTTTTCCTCAATTTGTACGGTACATCCGCCTTGTAGCGGAAGTACGATCCATTCACTGTCCCCGGTGGTGAACGTATGCGTACCCCCTGGTGTCAACTCCAGGACACGCAGGCTGCTGTGCGTCCAGCCGGCCCCCTCGGGGCCGATGTCGACGGCGTACCGGGCGTTCGCGGTGGCGCCCCGGGGCAGGTGCAGGTCGGTGCTGGTCATGCGGCCCTCACAGCAGTCCTACGGCGGTGTCCACGGCGGCGGCCACATCGCCGTCCGCCGGGTACAGCAGCGAGCGGCCGACCACCAGGCCGCGCACGGTGGGCAGTTCGAGCGCGCCGCGCCACTTCTCGTAGGCGGCGACCTGATCCTCCGGGGAGTCGCCGATGTCGCCGCCGAGCAGCACCGCCGGCAGGGTGGAGGTCTCCATGACCCGGGCCATGTCGTCGGGGTTCTCGGTGACCGGCACCTTCAGCCAGGTGTAGGCCGAGGAGCCGCCGAGCCCGGAGGCGATGGCGATGGACCTGGTGACCGCTTCGGCGGACAGGTCGTTCCGCAGCCTTCCCCCGGCGGTGCGGCGGCTGATGAACGGTTCCACGAAGACCGGGAGCCGGCGCGCGGCCATGTCGTCGATGGCGCGGGCGGTGGACTCCAGGGTGGTCAGGGAGCCCGGGTCGTCGTAGTCGATGCGCAGCAGCAGCTTGCCGGCGTCGAACCCGAGGCGCTGTATGTCCTCGGGGCGGTGGCCGGTGAAGCGGTCGTCCAGCTCGAAGCTGGCGCCCTGCAGCCCGCCGCGGTTCATGGAGCCCATGACGACCTTGTGGTCGAGGGCGCCGAGCAGCAGCAGGTCGTCCAGGATGTCGGCGGTGGCGAGGACGCCGTCGACGCCGGGCCGGGACAGCGCGAGGCACAGGCGTTCCAGCAGGTCGGCGCGGTTGGCCATGGCGAGTCTGCGGTCGCCGACGCCGAGCGCGCCACGGGCCGGGTGGTCGGCGGCGACGATCATCAGCCGGCCGTTGTCGCCGAGCAGCGGGCGGCGGGCCCGGCGGGCGGCCGCCTCGGCGATCGCCTCGGGGTGGTGGGTGCGGATCCGGACCAGCTCGGCGACGTCCACGCGGCCCTGTCGGGCCCCGTCCCCGCCCTCGGTGTGCGCGCCCGCCACGCGGCCGGCCCTCACAGCACCGCTCCGGCCTCGAGCGCGGCGGCCACCTCGTCGGGGGTGGGCATCGCGGAGGAGCACTCCAGGCGGGAGGCGACGATGGCGCCGGCCGCGTTGGCGTGCCGCATGATCGTCTCCAGGTCCCAGCCTTCCAGCAGTCCGTGGCAGAGGGAGCCGCCGAAGGCGTCACCGGCGCCGAGTCCGTTGAGGACGGTGACCGGCAGCGGCGGCACCTCCACCGACTCGCCCTTCCGGTCGACGGCGAGGACACCCTTGGGTCCCTGCTTGACCACGGCGATCTCGACCCCGGCGGCCAGCAGGGCGCGGGCCGCCGCCTGGGGTTCGCGCACTCCGGTGGCGACCTCCACCTCGTCCAGGTTGCCGACGGCCACCGTGGTGTGGCGCAGGGCCTCGGCGTAGAAGGGGCGGGCCTCGTCGGGGTGGGCCCAGAACATGGGCCGCCAGTCGAGGTCGAAGACAGTCGTACCGGACTTGGCGCGGTGGGCGAGTGCGGCGAGCGTCGCCGTACGGCTCGGTTCCTCGCTCAGGCCGGTGCCGGTGACCCAGAAGACGCGGGCGTCCCGGACGGCGTCCAGGTCCAGCTCGTCGGCGTGGATCTCCAGGTCCGGCGCCTTGGGCTGCCGGTAGAAGTAGAGCGGGAAGTCGTCCGGCGGGAAGACCTCGCAGAAGGTGACCGGGGTGGGCAGTCCGGCCACCGGGGTGACCCAGCGGTCGTCGACGCCGAAGCCGCGCAGGGCCTCGTGCAGATAGGCCCCGAACGGGTCGGCGCCGGTGCGGGTGATGACGGCGGTGGCGCGGCCGAGCCGGGCCGCGGCCACCGCGACGTTCGTCGCCGACCCGCCGAGGAACTTGCCGAAGGACGACACCTGGGCGAGCGGGACGCCGGTTTGCAGCGGGTAGAGATCCACTCCGATCCGTCCCATGGTGATCAGGTCGTACGCCATCGGCTTCCCTTCTGCGCTGTCCGGTCCGCCCTCCGGGGCGCACGGCTCTCCCCGGCTTTCTAGCCCCGTCCGCAGAGCCCTGTCAATATTTTGTCCAGACATTCGGACGAGAGCTTGACACCGCTTTCCGCGGCCCCGCACGCTGACGGCCATGACGTCCTTGGCACCCTCCTCACTCTCCCGTATCCGGATCGGATCGGCGCCCGACTCCTGGGGCGTGTGGTTCCCGGACGACCCACGGCAGGTCCCCTGGCAGCGCTTCCTCGACGAGGTCGCCGGCTCCGGCTACGAGTGGATCGAACTGGGCCCCTACGGCTATCTGCCGACCGATCCGGCGGTGCTCACCGAGGAGATCGCCCGGCGTGGGCTGAAGGTGTCGGCCGGCACCGTCTTCACGGGGCTGCACCACGGCGCCGACGTGTGGGACCGGACCTGGGCGCACGTCTCCGACATCGCCGCCCTGACCCGGGCGATGGGCGCCCGCCATCTGGTCGTCATCCCGTCCTTCTGGCGGGACGACAAGACCGGTGAGGTGCTGGAGCCCGACACGCTGACCCCCGAGCAGTGGCGGAACCTCACCTCGCTGACCGAGCGCCTCGGCCGCGAGGTGCGGGAGCGGTACGGCCTCACCATCGTCGTCCACCCGCACGCCGACACCCACATCGACAGCGAGGAGAACGTCACCCGCTTCCTCGACGGCACGGACTCCGACCTGGTGTCGCTGTGCCTGGACACCGGGCACTACGCGTACTGCGGCGGGGACAGCGTCAAGCTGATCGAGACCTACGGCGAGCGGATCGGCTATCTGCACCTGAAGCAGGTGGACCCACAGATCCTGGCCGACGTGCGCGCGCAGGGCACGCCGTTCGGTCCGGCGGTCGCCCGGGGGGTGATGTGCGAACCGCCGACCGGGGTGCCGGAACTGGGGCCGGTGCTTCAGGCGGCGCAACGTCTGGACGTCGACCTGTTCGCGATCGTGGAGCAGGACATGTACCCCTGCGAGCCGGACGCTCCGCTGCCGATCGCGCGGCGGACGCGGGCGTTCCTCCGGTCGTGCGGGGCGTAGGAGCGCCTGCGCGTGCGCCGGCTTCCCGGGGCCCGGAGTACGACGGCTCGGTCGAGGACCGGCTGAGCCCGGCGGGGCGGGATCAACCGGCCCACTGGGCGCGCCCGTTGCCCGCCGAGCCGCTCGGCCGGCTGACCAGCCGGACGCGGCGCGGCGAACGGGGATCAAGCACGTCGAGGACGGGGAGCTGCGCAGCGCGGTGAGCCTGCAGGGCGGGTACCGCCCGGCGTCGGAGTCCGGCCGCGAACTCGAGGGAACGGTGGGCGAGATGGCCGCGACGGGGCGAATCCGGCCGGTCCTGTCACCACGCCCGCCCGCGTGTCGGCGTACGCCTTTGCTGCGGGCGTGTCACAAACACCTCTCTCCTGTCACACATGTCGCGCCTACGCGGGTTCTCGGTCACACCCGCTCGACAGCCACTTTCCTGCGATCACTCTGCGTCGTTCACCGGGCACAGGCTTGGTGATCGCCAGCGCAGCGCCCGGCTCCCCCGACGGCCGCCCCCGGCCGCCGCCGCGGCGCGCGCGGGGAGGTACGACGTATGACCGACCGAAAGCTCTGGTCCTACAAGGAGATCGCGGCACACATCCGGGTGCAGCCGGACACCGTGCGGTCCTACCGCAAGCATGGTCTGCTGCCTCCACCCGACCATGTGGAGAGCGGCAAGCCCTACTGGTACGCCGAAACCGTCCGCACCTGGGTCGCCTCCCGCCCCGGCAACCGCGGCAGAAGAGGGGGCTGACCGGCCGGACACGGCCGCCGAGGCGCCTCCCGGAAAAGGACCTGTGCCCCACCGGACGCGTGGGGCACAGTCGTCCCATGAGCTTCTCCGTCAAACCGGTCCTGACCGGCCGGAAGGCCGTCCTGCGGCCCTTCACCGAGGCCGACGCCGATGTCATGTGGGAGATCGTCACCGACCCCGAGGTCGTCCGCTTCACCTTCGAGCCGTCGACCGATCTGACGCCGGAACGGCTGCGGTCCTGGTACGGCTCCCGGGCCACCGCTCCCGACCGTCTCGACCTGGCCGTCACCGATCCCGCGAGCGGTGAGGTGCTGGGCGAGGTCGTCCTGTACGAGTACGACCCGGCCGCCCGCAGCTGCGCCTTCCGCACACTCATCGGCCCGCGTGGCCGCGGTCGCGGTGTCGGCACCGGGGCCACCCGGCTGATCGTCGCCCACGGGTTCGAGGAACTCGGGCTGCACCGGATCGAGTTGGCCGCCTACGCCCACAACCGGCGGGCCCTGCGCGTCTACGAGAAGGTCGGCTTCGTGGTCGAGGGCGTACGGCGGGAGGTGCAGCGACGGGACGGTGAGTGGGCCGACGAGGTGATCATGGCGATACTCGACCGTGAGTGGGCCGCGCTCAGCGCCACGGCTCGATGACCGTGACCCCGGCCCCCGGTGTCGTACCCATGCCGGCGAGGGCCTCCGGGGCCGCGTCGAGCGGGATCGTCCGGGTCACCAGCAGGTCGGGGCGGAGCGCTCCCGTCCTGACCAGCTCCAGCATCCCCGGATAGGCGTGGGCGGCCATGCCGTGGCTGCCGAGGAGTTCGAGTTCCAGGGCGATGGCACGGGCCAGCGGGACGGGGGTGGTGCCGTCCGCCGAGGGCAGCAGGCCCACCTGGACGTGCCGGCCGCGGCGGCGCAGGGAGCCGACGGAGGCCGCGCAGGTGGCGGGCGAGCCGAGGGCGTCGAGGGAGAGGTGGGCCCCGCCGCCGGTCAGCTCCCGGACGGCCGCCGCCGTGTCGGACACGCCGGTCGCGTCCACGCACTCCGCCGCGCCGAACTTCCGCGCCAGGTCGAGGGCCTGGGACGACACGTCGACTGCGACCACGCGGGCCCCGGAGGCCGCCGCGATCATCACCGCCGACAGCCCGACCCCGCCGCAGCCGTGCACCGCGACCCACTCCCCCGCCGCCGCCCGGCCCTGCTGCACCACCGCGCGGAAGGCGGTGGCGAAGCGGCAGCCGAGGGCCGCGGCCGTGGTGTACGCCATTCCGTCCGGGATCGCGACCAGGTTCACATCGGCGTGGTCGAGGGCCACGTACTGGGCGAAGGAGCCCCAGTGGTGAAAGCCGGGCTGGGTCTGGCGCTCGCACACCTGCTGGTCGCCGGCCGCGCAGGCGGGGCAGCTGCCGCAGGCGCAGACGAAGGGCACGGTGACCCGGTCACCGGGCCGCCGGCCGATCACCCGGGCGCCCACCGCCTCGACCACACCGGCGAGTTCGTGCCCCGGCACATGCGGCAGCGTGATGTCCGGGTCGTGTCCCATCCAGCCGTGCCAGTCACTGCGGCACAGCCCGGTCGCCTCGACCCGGACCACGACACCGTGCTCGGCGGGCTCCGGGTCCGGCACCTCCCGGACCCCGGCAAGCTCCCCGTACTGCTCGAACACGACGGCCCTCATGGGCGCAACCCTCGCACGGAAGCCGCCCGCCTCACACCCCCGCCGTCTCCTTCACCTCCGCGGGCGCGGCCGGCTCGCCCTCGCTCAGGCCGAACCGCCGGTGGAAGCGGCGCAGCGGAGCCGGTGCCCACCAGGTGGCGCGGCCTGTGAGCCGCATGATCGCCGGGACCAGGAGGCTGCGTACGACCATCGCGTCCATCAGCACCGCGAGCGCGATGCCGAGGCCCAGCATCTTGGTGTTGGTCACCCGGGAGGTGCCGATGGCGACCATCACCACCGCGAGGATGACCGCCGCCGCGGTGATCAGCCCGCCGGTGCGCTGCAGCCCGTGGCGGACCGCCTCGTTGTGGTCGCCGGTGCGGTCGTACTCCTCCTTGATGCGCGAGAGTAGGAACACGCCGTAGTCCATGGAGAGACCGAAGGCCACGCAGAACATGAGGACGGGCAGGGTGGTCTCGACCGAGCCGGAGCTGGTGAAGCCGAGCGCGTCCGAGAGGTGGCCGTCCTGGAACACCCAGACCACCGCGCCGAACATCGCCGTCAGGCTGAGCGCGTTGAGCACCACGGCCTGCAGGGGTATCAGCACGCTGCCGGTGAGCAGGAAGACCAGCAGCAGGGTGACGATCGCGATGAACGCACCCGCCCAGGGCAGGCGTTCGCCTATCGCGTGCTTGGTGTCGACCAGGACGGCGGCGGTGCCGGTCACCTTGGTGTCGAAGGGGGCCTTCAGCTCGCGCAGGTCACCGACCAGGCGCTGGGCGGCGCTGTCCACGGCCTCGCCCCTGGGCTGCACGGTGAAGTAGGCCGTGTCGCCCTTGACCAGCGGGCCGTCGACCCGGTCCACCTCGGACAGGGCGGCCACCCGCCCCTTGTAGTCGGCGTACTGCTTCTCGGTGGCCCTGCCCTCGGCGAGGACCTCCAGGCCGCCCCCGGGGCTGCCCGGGAAGCCGTCCCGGATGTGCTGCTGCACCACGTGCGACTCGGCGCCCGACGGCAGCTGGCGGTCGTCGGCGGTGCCGAACTTCACGCCCATGAAGGGCAGTCCGAGGATCACCAGCAGGGCGGCGGTGCCGAGTGCGAAGAACGGGGCGCGGCGCATCACCAGCGTGGCCGCCCGGGCCCAGGCCGTGCCCTCGGTGCCCGACGGCCTCGGCTCTCGGCCCCTTCTCAGCAGACGGCGCAGATCGAGGGAGTTGACCCGGTGACCGAGCAGGATCAGGGCCGCCGGGAGCAGGATCAGGGCGGCCGCCGCGGCGAGCAGGACCACGGCGATGCCCGCGTAGGCGAAGGACCGCAGGAAGTACTGCGGGAAGACCATCATGGCGGCCAGGGAGACCGCGACGGTGAGGGCCGAGAACAGGACGGTGCGGCCGGCCGTGCGCAGTGTCGTGGCGACCGCGGTCAACGGGTCGGCTCCCGTGGACAGTTCCTCGCGGTAGCGGCGGACGATGAAGAGGGCGTAGTCGATGGCGAGGCCGAGGCCGAGGGCCGTGGTGAGGTTCAGCGCGAAGACCGAGACGTCGGTGAAGGACGTCAGGCCGCGCAGCACGGCGTTGGTGCCGAGGATCGCGACGACGCCGATGCCCAGGGGAAGCAGGGCCGCGACGGCACTGCCGAAGACCATGACCAGCAGGACCAGTGTGATCGGCAGGGCGATCATCTCGGCGCGGGTGAGGTCCTCCTTGATGATCGTCTGCATCTCGTGCCGTACCGCGACGATGCCGCCGACCTTCACCCGGACCGGGCCGTGCGTCCCCCGGTAGTGGGGCGCTATGCGGTCCAGGGTGCTGCCCATCGCGTTCTCGTCGCCGGTGATGCGGGCGGCGATCAGCGCCTCGTGGCCGTCCTTGGCGCGCAGGGCGGGGGCCGCCGAGGGAGCGGCCTGCCAGTAGGAGCCGACACCGGTCACGCCCTTCTCCCTGGCCAGCCGGCCGGCCAGGCGCCGGGCCTCGGCGGCGACCGCCGGGTCGTCGACCGAGGCGCGGCCGGAGTCCACCAGAAGGAGCAGGTTGGGCTGGGAGCCGGGGAACTCGCGCTCCAGCGCCTTGGTCGCGTACGTCGACTCGGCGGCCGGGTCCTCCCAGCCGCCGCTGCCCAGATGGTCCGCGACCCCGCTGCCGGCAAGCACGGCGAGCGCGGTGAGCACGAGGGCCACCAGCAGCGACAGGCGCGGGCGGGCGGTGACGAATCGGGTCCAGCCGCCGGGCCGGGGTGGTCCGTCCCCGGCCTGCGGCGCCTCGTTGACTTCGGTCATCGTGCGGTGTCCCCTTCACCGTGACCCATGTCCGTGCAGGCAGGCAGCATGGGTCGGTCATTGCCAATAGACTGACAAACACGAGAGATCGCTCGCGTTCCCCAAGAATGCGAGCGACCGCTCGCGTTTGTCAATCGCCTTCGAAGGGCTGGGGATAACGCGTGTCCGACACCTCGGAGACCTCGGAGAAGGAACAGCCGCGCCGCCGCCAGGCGCGCGGTGAACGCCGTATCGCCCAACTCCTCGCCGCCGCTGCCCAGGTCTTCTGCGCCACCGGCTACACGGCCGCGAGCACCAACGCCATCGCCCGGGAGGCGGGGGTCTCACCCGGCACGCTGTACCAGTTCTTCCCGAACAAGGAAGCGATCGCGATCGAGCTGGGCGACCGGCTCGTGCACGAGATGCGGGAGACCTACGGCGAGGCGCTGGCCCCCGTCGACCCCGCCACACCGCTGGCGGAGGCCGTCGGCACGGCCGTCGACCGGTTCATGGCCTTCAACACCGAGCACCCGGTGTTCTTCGCGCTGATGCACGGCCCCGACATGCCGGGCGGGATCACCGAGGCGCACGACCAGCTGCACGCCACCCTGATCAGCCGCATCGAGGGGCTGCTCGCCTCCCTCCTGCCGGAGACCTCCCCGGCCCGCATCACCCGCACGGCCCATGTCTGCCTCGGCATCTACAAGGCCGGCCTGGAACTGGTCCTCGCCCACGAGGGCGACGAGCGGGCGGCCTACGTCCAGGAGGTCAAGAACGTGCTGATCCGCTACCTCGAACCCCTGGTGGGCGACCGGCTCGGCCGCGTCTGACCCCGCCCCCACCCCACGGGGTTCCCCGGACTGCGACACGGGGCGCATCTGCCTACAGTGCGGATAGATCGCCCAGCAGGAGCCCGAGGGGACCCCCGTGACCCACTCTCCGCCGCCCGGCATGCCCCGGGCCCGTATCCCGGGCCCCCAGCAGCCCCCGCCGCCCTACCCGCGCATCGGCGCGGGCCTGTGGAAGCGCTGCCTGGGCGGCGGGCTCGCCCTGTGGACGCTGACCGCGCTGGCCACATTCGCGACCCGGAACACCGCGCCGCTGCCGACCCTCGTCCTGCTCGGCGGCTTCCTGGTCCCGGTCGCCTTCGTGCTGTGGGCGTACGAGCGGCACAGCCGTGACCTGGGCGTGAGCGCGATCCTGGGCTCCTTCCTGGCCGGCGGCGCGCTCGGCGTGCTCGGCGCCTCGGCGATGGAGTCGTACCAGCTCCGACCCTCCCCGGGGATGTTCACCGGCCTCGGCCTGATCGAGGAGGCGGCCAAGCTCGGCGCGCTGGTGTTCGTGCTGCGCCGACAGCCCGGCATCCGCGGGACGCGGGCCGGGCTGGTGCTCGGCGCGGCCGTCGGCCTCGGCTTCGCGGCCATGGAGAGCTGCGGGTACGCCTTCGACGCGGCCGTCTCCGCCGAGGGCGTCGGTCTCAGGGCGCTGCTGGAGACGGAGCTCCCGCGCGAGGTGCTCGCCCCCTTCGGGCACGGCCTGTGGACGGCGATCGCGGGCGGTGCGCTGCTCTCCCAGCGCCGCCCGAACGGGCACTTCCGCCTCGCCGCGCCGGTCGTGGGCACCTACCTCGGCGTCTCCATGCTGCACGCTCTGTGGGACGCCACGCGCGGCATCGCGATCTGGCTGGTGGCCCGGCTCCTGGGCACCGGCCCGGGACCGGAGCCGTTCGCGCAGGGGTACATCCCCCGGCCCACCGCGGCGCAGGAGCATCTGTTCACGTTCCTCTCCGTCGGCGGCCTGGTACTCGTCACCCTGCTGGGCGTCGCCTGGGTGCGCTCGCTGGCACACCGGGGCTCCTCTTGGAGAAATACCCCCTAGGGGTATAGTGTGAGGAATGGAGGGGCTCCACCGTGGGCCCCACCGGCCCCACACGCCTCGACGAGGAGAACGACATGAGCGCCCAGACCGAGACTTCGGCCTCCGTCACCACCGTCTACAACGTGACCGGCATGAGCTGTGGCCACTGCGAGGGCTCCGTCTCCGGTGAGATCTCCCAGATCCCCGGCGTCAGCTCGGTCAAGGCCGTCGCGTCGACCGGTGAGGTGACCGTCGTCTCCGCGGCCCCGCTCGACGACGAGGCCGTCCGGGCCGCCGTGGACGAGGCGGGCTTCGAGCTGGCCGGCCGGGCCTGAGCGCGCAGGAACCGAGTGACCGGGCCCGCCCTCGCCCGCGGGCCCCGAAACCCTTCCCCGACCGGGCCGTGCCGACCAGCTCATACTGGATCCGTACGGTCCGGTCCGATGTCTGGAGTCCGGACATGACCAGCACCACCGCAGAGACCGGAACAGCGAGCGCGATAGGCGGCACGTCCGAGGTCGAGCTGCTCATCGGCGGGATGACCTGCGCCTCCTGCGCCGCCCGGGTGGAGAAGAAGCTCAACCGGATGGACGGCGTGAGCGCCACGGTGAACTTCGCGACGGAGAAGGCGAAGGTCAGCTTCGCCGAAGGCGTCCAGGTCGCCGACCTGATCGCGACCGTGGTGAAGACCGGCTACACCGCCGAGGAGTCCCCGCCGCCGGAGCCCGAACCCTCCCCCGAGGCCGAGGAGGGCGCCGAGCGGGATCCCGAACTCGCCGCCCTCCGGCACCGCCTGACCGTCTCCGCGCTGCTCGCCGCCCCCGTCGTCCTGCTCGCCATGGTCCCCGCGCTGCAGTTCGACAACTGGCAATGGCTCTCGCTCACCCTCGCCGCACCGGTCGTCGTCTGGGGCGGCGCGCCCTTCCACCGGGCCGCCTGGACCAATGCCCGGCACGGCGCCGCCACCATGGACACGCTGGTCTCGGTCGGCACGCTGGCCGCCTTCGGCTGGTCCCTGTGGGCGCTGTTCTTCGGCGACGCGGGCATGCCCGGCATGCACGACGAGTTCCGGTTCACCGTCTCCCGGATGGACGGCGCCTCCACCATCTATCTCGAGGTGGCCGCCGGAGTGGTCGCGCTGATCCTCCTCGGCCGCTATCTGGAGGCCCGCTCCAAGCGCCGCGCGGGCGCGGCCCTGAGAGCCCTGATGGAGCTGGGCGCCAAGGACGTCGCGGTGCTGCGGGCCGGGCGCGAGGTGCGCGTGCCGGTGGCCTCCCTGGCGGTGGGCGACCGGTTCGTCGTACGGCCCGGCGAGAAGATCGCCACCGACGGCACGGTCGTCGAGGGCGTCTCCGCGGTGGACGCTTCCATGCTGACCGGCGAGTCGGTGCCGGTGGACGTCGGCCCCGGCGACCGGGTCACCGGCGCCACGGTCAACGCGGGCGGCCGGCTGGTGGTGGAGGCGACCCGGGTCGGCGCCGACACCCAGCTCGCCCGGATGGCGAGGCTGGTGGAGGACGCGCAGAACGGCAAGGCCGAGGTGCAGCGGCTCGCCGACCGGATCTCCGCCGTCTTCGTCCCCGTGGTCATGCTCATCGCGCTCGGCACCTTCGGCGTCTGGCTGGGCGTCACCGGGGACACGGTCGCCGCGTTCACGGCCGCCGTCGCCGTGCTGATCATCGCCTGCCCCTGCGCGCTCGGCCTCGCCACGCCCACGGCGCTGATGGTCGGCACCGGCCGGGGCGCCCAGCTCGGCATCCTCATCAAGGGCCCCGAGGTGCTGGAGTCCACGCGCCGCGTGGACACCGTCGTCCTGGACAAGACCGGCACGGTCACCACCGGCCGGATGGCCCTCCAGGAGGTGTACGTCGCCGACGGCGAGGACGAGAAGCAGGTGCTGCGGCTCGCGGGCGCGCTGGAGCACGCTTCCGAGCACCCCGTCGCCCGCGCGGTCGCGGCGGGCGCCGAGGAGCGGACCGGGACCCTGCCCGGCGTCGAGCACTTCGAGAACGTGCCCGGGCGGGGCGTACGAGGGTGCGTGCAGGGCCGTGAGGTGGCCGTGGGGCGGCTCTTCGAGGTGCTGCCCGAGGAGCTGGCCCGTGCCGCACGGCAGGCCGAGCAGGAGGGCCGTACGGCCGTCACGGTGGGCTGGGACGGACGGGCCCGCGGTGTGCTCGCCGTCGCCGACGCGGTCAAGGAGACCAGCGCCGAGGCGGTGCGCGAGCTGCGCGCGCTCGGGCTCACGCCGGTGCTGCTCACCGGGGACAACCGGACGGTCGCCGAGGCCGTCGCGCGGAGCGTCGGCATCGACGAGGTGATCGCCGAGGTGCTCCCCGAGGACAAGGTGGACGTCGTACGGCGGCTGCGGGGCGAGGGACGCGCCGTGGCCATGGTCGGCGACGGCGTCAACGACGCGGCCGCGCTGGCCACCGCCGACCTGGGGCTGGCGATGGGGACCGGCACGGACGCGGCGATCGAGGCCGGCGACCTGACGCTGGTGCGCGGGGACCTCAGGGTCGCCGCGGACGCCATCAGGCTCTCCCGGCGCACCCTGGCCACCATCAAGGGCAACCTCGTGTGGGCCTTCGGCTACAACGTGGCCGCGCTGCCGCTGGCCGCCGCTGGCCTGCTGAATCCGATGATCGCGGGCGCGGCGATGGCCTTCTCCTCGGTGTTCGTGGTGACCAACAGCCTGCGGCTGCGGCGCTTCCACTGAAGTCGGCGGAGGTTACCGGGGGTTAGGTGCAGGCGAAGTGGGAGACCCCCTGGAGTCCGGCGCGAGCCTCACATAAGCTCTTCACAAGGCTCGCGCATCATCCTTACGCTTGGGCCCCGATCGTCGTATCGGGGCTCTTGCGCACCTAAGGGACATATGCAAGAGACGCAGATCACAGTGACGCGAACGTAACCATCGAAGGGGTTCGAAGGTCTAAGTTGGCGATGTCAGAACAGCGTCTTGGGGGGCGCTGACTGGCATCTGGGGATGTCTTGGGGGACTTCCTCAGAGATGCGTTGCCGGGGCACGCACACCGGGAAGCTTTGAGCGGCCCTCCCAGCGTGCGTTGTCCCGGCAGATCGCACCGCGTCACTGAAAGCACGACGGGTTCTGCTCGTTGTGCTCAGACAGCGAATTCAGGCGCTGTCCTCTCCGAGCGCCCGGCCGGATCCCGTGGGGGGAATCCGCACCGGGACATGGGAAGGCGCCCTGGTCGTCGGCCCGTGGGGGGACCGGCGTCCCAGGGCGCCTTCCGCTTTTGTCCGTCGTCACCGACACAGGGCCCGCCGCACCGGCAGGCCCTCGCGTTCAGTGCGTTCAGCGCTCCTCGACCGGCACGAAGTCGCGCTCGACGACACCCGTGTAGATCTGGCGCGGGCGGCCGATGCGGGAACCCGGCTCCTTGATCATCTCGGTCCACTGGGCGATCCAGCCCGGCAGGCGGCCGAGGGCGAACAGGACCGTGAACATCTCGGTCGGGAAGCCCATGGCCCGGTAGATCAGACCGGTGTAGAAGTCGACGTTCGGGTAGAGGCTGCGCGAGACGAAGTAGTCGTCGGAGAGCGCGTGCTCCTCCAGCTTGAGGGCGATGTCCAGCAGCTCGTCGGACTTGCCGAGGGCGGAGAGCACGTCGTGCGCGGCGGCCTTGATGATCTTGGCGCGCGGGTCGAAGTTCTTGTAGACCCGGTGGCCGAAGCCCATCAGGCGGACGCCGTCCTCCTTGTTCTTCACCTTGCGGATGAAGGAGTCGACGTCGCCACCGGTCTCCTGAATGCCCTCAAGCATCTCCAGGACGGACTGGTTGGCGCCGCCGTGCAGCGGGCCCCACAGGGCGGAGATGCCGGCCGAGATGGAGGCGAACATGTTCGCCTGCGAGGAGCCGACCAGGCGGACCGTGGAGGTCGAGCAGTTCTGCTCGTGGTCGGCGTGCAGGATCAGCAGCTTGTCGAGCGCGGAGACGACGACCGGGTCCAGCTCGTACTCGTCCGCCGGGACCGAGAACGTCATGCGCAGGAAGTTCTCGACGTAGCCGAGGTCGTTGCGCGGGTAGACGAACGGGTGGCCGATCGACTTCTTGTACGCGTACGCCGCGATCGTCGGAAGCTTGGCGAGCAGGCGGATGGTGGAGAGGTTGCGCTGCTTCTCGTCGAACGGGTTGTGGCTGTCCTGGTAGAAGGTGGACAGCGCGGAGACGACCGAGGACAGCATGGCCATCGGGTGGGCGTCGCGCGGGAAGCCCTTGTAGAAGTTCTTGACGTCCTCGTGCAGCAGGGTGTGCCGCGTGATGTCGTTCTTGAAGGTGGAGAGCTCGTCGACGGTCGGAAGCTCACCGTTGATCAGCAGGTACGCCACCTCGAGGAAGGTGGAGCGCTCGGCCAGCTGCTCGATGGGGTAGCCGCGGTACCGGAGGATGCCCGCCTCGCCGTCGAGGTAGGTGACGGCGGATTTATAGGCGGCCGTGTTGCCGTAACCGCTGTCCAGGGTCACCAGACCGGTCTGGGCGCGGAGCTTCCCGATGTCGAAGCCCGTGTCACCGACGGTGCTGTCGACCACCGGGTAGGTGTACTCGCCGTCGCCGTACCGCAGTACTACAGAGTTGTCGCTCACGTCTTCCCTCACCCGACGTAGTGCCTCATCTTCGAGGTGCCCTGACTGTCTCTACCATCCCCCATTTGGCTCAGGAGAGTGCACTCGGGGTCGACCATTGGGCCTATTGGCGGCACTCAGTGCCGCCAACCTGCTCATCCTGCCCCCTCGGACCGTCATCTGGAAGTGCTCTGTGACCTTTGCGACTCGTTTGATCGATCATTTTTTGTGATGCAGGTCGCCGCCCCTGGTCAGGACCGGTCAGGAACCGCCCAGCCTGAAGTCCAGTGCCGTGCAGCGCCGCCCCGCGGACACCGTGCGCACCGCCTGCCCGATCGCCTTGCGTGAACCGACGAGGACGACCAGCCGTTTCGCCCGTGTCACCGCCGTGTACAGCAGGTTCCGCTGGAGCATCATCCATGCTCCGGTGGTGACGGGGATCACCACCGCGGGATATTCACTTCCCTGCGAACGGTGGATGGTGACCGCGTACGCGTGGGCCAGTTCGTCCAGCTCGTCGAATTCGTACGGAACCTCCTCGTCCTCGTCCGTCAGCACCGTCAGGCGCTGGTCGACCGGGTCGAGCGAGGTGACCACGCCCACGGTGCCGTTGAAGACGCCGTTCTTCCCTTTCTCGTAATTGTTGCGGATCTGGGTGACCTTGTCGCCGACCCGGAAGACCCGGCCGCCGAACCGCTTCTCCGGCAGGTCGGGCCGGCCGGGCGTGACGGCCTGCTGCAGCAGGCCGTTGAGCGCGCCGGCACCGGCCGGACCGCGGTGCATGGGCGCCAGCACCTGCACGTCCCGGCGCGGGTCGAGGCCGAACCTGGCCGGAATGCGCCGGGCGGCCACGTCCACGGTGAGCCGGCCGGCCTCCTCGGTGTCGTCCTCCACGAAGAGGAAGAAGTCCTTCAGGCCGTCGGTGAGCGGATGCTGCCCGGCGTTGATGCGGTGCGCGTTGGTGACTACACCGGACTGCTGGGCCTGCCGGAAGACGCGGGTGAGCCGGACGGCCGGGATCGGGCCGCCGTCGGCGAGCAGATCCCGCAGCACCTCCCCCGCGCCGACGCTCGGCAGCTGGTCGACATCTCCGACGAAGAGCAGATGTGCCCCCGGTGGTACGGCCTTCACCAGCTTGTTGGCGAGCAGCAGGTCCAGCATGGAGGCCTCGTCCACGACCACCAGGTCGGCGTCCAGCGGGCGGTCCCGGTCGTAGGCCGCGTCACCGCCGGGCTTCAGCTCCAGCAGCCGGTGGACCGTGGAGGCCTCGGCACCGGTCAGTTCCGCGAGCCGCTTTGCGGCCCGGCCGGTGGGGGCGGCGAGCAGCACCTTGGCCTGCTTGGCGCGGGCCAGCTCCACGATCGAGCGGACCGTGAAGGACTTGCCGCAGCCGGGGCCGCCGGTGAGCACGGCGACCTTCTCGGTCAGCGCGAGCCGCACGGCGGCCTGCTGCTCGGGGGCGAGGTCGGCTCCCGTACGGCCCTTGAGCCAGCCGAGCGCCTTGTCCCAGCGCACGTCCCGGAAGTCCGGCATGCGGTCCTCGCCGGTCCGCAGCAGGCGCAGCAGCTGGGCGGAGAGGGAGAGTTCGGCGCGGTGGAAGGGCACCAGGTAGACGGCGGTGACGGGCTCGGAGTCGCCGTCGGGGCCGGGTACCCGCTCGCGTACGACCCCGGGTTCCTCGCCCTCCTCGCCCGGCTCGGCCAGTTCGGCGAGGCACTCGATGACCAGCCCGGTGTCGACCTGGAGCAGCTTGACGGCGTCGGCGATCAGCCGGTCCTCGGGCAGGAAGCAGTGCCCCTGGTCGGCGGACTGGGACAGCGCGTACTGCAGCCCTGCCTTGACCCTGTCCGGGCTGTCGTGCGGGATGCCGACGGACTGGGCGATCCTGTCGGCGGTGAGGAAGCCGATGCCCCAGACGTCGGAGGCCAGCCGGTAGGGCTGGTTCTTCACGACGGAGATGGACGCGTCGCCGTACTTCTTGTAGATCCGCACCGCGATGGACGTGGAGACCTCGACCGTCTGCAGGAAGAGCATGACCTCCTTGATCGCCTTCTGCTCCTCCCAGGCGTCGGCGATCTTCTTCGTCCGCTTCGGACCGAGGCCGGGGACCTCGATCAGCCGCTTCGGCTCCTCCTCGATGACCTTGAGCGTGTCCATGCCGAAGTGCTGGGTGATGCGGTCGGCGAAGACCGGGCCGATGCCCTTGACCAGGCCGGAGCCCAGATAGCGGCGGATGCCCTGGACGGTCGCGGGCAGGACGGTCGTGTAGTTCTCGACGTGGAACTGCTTGCCGTACTGCGGGTGCGACCCCCAGCGGCCCTCCATCCGCAGCGACTCCCCCACCTGCGCGCCGAGCAGCGCGCCGACCACCGTGAGGAGGTCTCCGCCCCCTCTGCCGGTGTCGACCCGGGCGACGGTGTAGCCGTTCTCCTCGTTGGCGTACGTGATGCGCTCCAGCACGCCTTCCAGCACGGCGAACCGCCGCTCACCCGTGGGAGTCCCCGCCTGTCCAGCCATGATCCGACGGTACCGGCGCCGACTGACAACCCGGGCGGGCTCCGGGGACGACCGATCCGGGTGAGGCAGGCCAGGGCCTTTCTCTCGAGCGGCCCCGGCCCTCCGCCGCGCCGCCCCCACCCCCGGTCACGATTGCGTTTCGGCCATCTCCTCCCCCTTGTCCTTCGTGCGTGTAATCGATTCCAATCCTCTCTACACGTCGATGTAAACGATTCCACGAGGAGGTGGAGCCGGCGATGGCGAGCATCAAGGACGTCGCCGCCGCGGCGGGTGTCTCGGTCGCCACGGTGTCGCGCGTCCTGAACGGGCATCCGTCGGTCAGCGCGGACGCACGCACGCGCGTGCTGGCCGCCGTCGAGGCGCTGGGCTACCGCCCGAACGCCGTCGCCCGTTCCCTGCGCACCGATCAGACCCGCACGCTCGGCCTGGTCATCAGTGACGTGCTCAACCCGTACTTCACGGAGCTGGCCCGGTCCGTCGAGGAGGAGGCCCGCGCGCTCGGCTACAGCGTGATCATCGGCAACGCCGACGAGCGGCCGGACCTCCAGGACCACCACGTACGGACCCTGCTGGACCGCCGCATCGACGGTCTCCTCGTCTCCCCCACCGACGGCGGCTCCCCGCTGATGCTGGACGCCGCGAGTGCGGGGACGCCGATGGTGTTCGTCGACCGGTGGATCCCGGGGGTCCAAGTGCCGGTGGTACGCGCCGACGGACGCCAGGCCGTGCGCGATCTCGTCGCGCATCTGCACGGGCTCGGGCACCGGCGGCTCGCGATCATCGCGGGACCGGCTGCCACCACGACCGGCAGCGAGCGCGTCGAGGTCTTCCGGGAGGCCCTGGCCGAGTACGGGATCCCCCTCCCGGACGCCTACACGGGCCAGGGCGACTTCCAGGCCGAGAGCGGGCGGCGGGTCACCGAGGGCTTCCTCGATCTGCCGGAGCCGCCCGAGGTCGTCTTCGCGGCCGACAACCTGATGGCACTCGGTGCCCTGGACGCGGTCCGCGCGCGGGGGCTGCGGGTCCCGGACGACATCGCGCTGGCCGCGTTCGACGACATCCCGTGGTTCGTGCACACGGATCCGCCGATCACCGCGATCGCCCAGCCCACGGGCGAGCTGGGCAGGGCCGCCGTACGGGCCCTGGTGGACCGCATCGAGGGACGGCCCCCCGCGTCCGTCACCTTCGCCGCCCGTCTCGTCGTACGCCGCTCGTGCGGCGAGCCGGCTCCCCAGGAGCCGTCCCCCTCCCCAGTGCAAAGGAGCACGTCGTGAGCGACCCGGACGAGTTGCTGCGCATCGAGGGCATACGGAAGGCCTTCCCCGGCGTGGTCGCGCTGGACGGCGTCGACTTCGACCTGCGCCGGGGCGAGGTGCATGTGCTGCTCGGTGAGAACGGCGCGGGCAAGAGCACGCTGATCAAGATGCTCTCCGGCGCGTACACGCCCGACGCCGGGCGGATCCTGGCCGGCGGCGAGGAGGTGCGCATCCACGGTGCGCAGGACTCCGAGCGCCTCGGGATCGCCACCATCTACCAGGAGTTCAACCTCGTCCCCGATCTGACGGTCGCGGAGAACATCTTCCTGGGCCGGCAGCCGCGCCGGTTCGGGATGATCGACCGCAGGCGGATGGAGGCCGAAGCGGAGGTCCTCCTCGCGCGCGTGGGCGTCGACGTCTCGCCCCGCGCGCGGGTGCGCGAACTCGGCATCGCACGCCTGCAGATGGTCGAGATCGCCAAGGCGCTCAGCCTGGACGCGCGCGTGCTCATCATGGACGAGCCGACCGCCGTGCTCACCTCGGACGAGGTCGAGAAGCTCTTCGCGATCGTGCGCTCGCTGCGCGAGGACGGTGTCGGCATCGTCTTCATCACCCACCACCTGGACGAGATCGCCGCCCTGGGCGACCGGGTCACCGTCATCCGGGACGGCAGGAGCGTCGGGCAGGGCCCCGCCGGCACGCCCGAGGAGGAGCTCGTACGGCTCATGGTGGGCCGCTCCATCGAGCAGCAGTACCCGCGCGAACGGGCCGAACGGGGCACGGCGTTGCTCACCGTCGAGGGACTCACCCGCGACGGCGTCTTCCGCGACGTGAGCTTCGAGGTGCGGGCCGGCGAGGTCGTCGGCATCGCGGGCCTCGTCGGGGCGGGCCGTACCGAGGTCGTCCGGGCCGTGTTCGGCGCGGACCCGTACGACAAGGGCGCGGTGAAGGTCTCCGGCACCGCGCTGAAGCGGCACGACGTGAACGCGGCCATGGCGGCCGGGATCGGGCTGGTGCCCGAGGACCGCAAGGGTCAGGGGCTGGTGCTCGACGCCTCCGTCGAGGAGAACCTGGGCCTGGTGACCATGCGGGCGGCGACCCGGGCCGGGCTGGTGGACCGCGCCGCGCAGCACGCGGCGGCCGAGCGGATCGCCGGGCAGCTGGGCGTGCGGATGGCCGGGCTCGGGCAGCACGTACGGACCCTGTCCGGCGGCAACCAGCAGAAGGTCGTCATCGGCAAGTGGCTGCTGGCCGACACCAGGGTGCTGATCCTCGACGAGCCGACGCGCGGCATCGACGTCGGCGCCAAGGTCGAGATCTACCAGCTGATCAACGAACTGACCGCCGCCGGAGCCGCCGTCCTGATGATCTCCAGCGACCTGCCCGAGGTGCTCGGCATGAGCGACCGGGTGCTGGTGATGGCCCAGGGCCGGATCGCGGGCGAACTCTCCGCGGACGAGGCCACGCAGGACGCGGTGATGTCCCTCGCCGTGAGCACCCCTACCACCGAACTGGAGACCACCCGTGGCCACTGACACGCTCAAGAGCACGACGGACGCGAGTGGCGCCCCGGGCGGCCTGCGCCGCATCCTCCTCGACAACGGCGCGCTGACCGCGCTGATCGTGCTGGTCGTCGCCCTGTCGGCGCTGTCCGGCGACTTCCTGACGACGGACAACCTGCTCAACGTCGGTGTCCAGGCGGCCGTGACGGCGATCCTGGCCTTCGGCGTGACCTTCGTGATCGTCTCCGCGGGCATCGACCTGTCGGTCGGCTCGGTGGCCGCGCTGTCGGCGACCGTGCTGGCCTGGAGCGCCACGAACCACGGCGTGCCGGTCGCGCTCGCGGTCGTCCTGGCCGTCGCCACCGGCATCGTGGCGGGCCTGGTCAGCGGCTTCCTGATCGCCTACGGCAAGCTGCCGCCGTTCATCGCCACGCTCGCCATGCTGTCGGTGGCGCGCGGCCTGTCCCTGGTGGTCTCCGGGGGCGTTCCCATCCCCTTCCCGGACTCGGTCTCCCACCTCGGTGACACCCTCGGCGACTGGCTGCCGGTGCCGGTGCTGGTGATGGTGGTGATGGGCCTGACAGCGGCTCTCGTGCTCGGGCGGACGTACATCGGCCGGTCCATGTACGCGATCGGCGGCAACGAGGAGGCGGCCCGGCTCTCGGGTCTGCGCGTGAAGCGGCAGAAGCTCGCGATCTACGCCCTGTCCGGTCTGTTCGCCGCCGCCGCGGGCATCGTGCTCGCCGCCCGGCTGTCCTCCGCGCAGCCGCAGGCCGCCGACGGCTACGAGCTGGACGCGATCGCCGCGGTCGTCATCGGCGGCGCCTCGCTGGCGGGCGGCACCGGCAAGGCGTCGGGCACGCTGGTCGGCGCGCTGATCCTGGCGGTGCTGCGCAACGGCCTCAACCTGCTCTCCGTGTCCGCGTTCTGGCAGCAGGTCGTGATCGGTGTCGTCATCGCGCTGGCGGTGCTGCTGGACACCGTGCGCCGCAAGGCAGGGGCGACCCCGGTGACCGCCGGGGGCGGGGGCGGCAGGGGCAGGCAGGCCGGAACCTACGCGCTCGCGGCGGTGGTCACCGTGGCGGTCGTCGGCGCGACCTCCTTCCTGCACGGCGGCTCCTCGTCCTCGACGACCCCGAGGATGGGCCTGTCGCTGTCCACCCTCAACAACCCTTTCTTCGTGCAGATCCGGTCCGGTGCCCAGGCCGAGGCGAAGCGGCTGGGCGTGGACCTGACCGTCACGGACGCGCAGAACGACGCCTCCCAGCAGGCCAACCAGTTGCAGAACTTCACCAGTTCGAACCTCGGTGCGATCATCGTCAACCCGGTGGACTCCGACGCGGCGAGCAACTCGGTGAAGGCCGCCGCCAAGGCGCGGATCCCGGTCATCGCCGTCGACCGGGGTGTCAACAAGGCCACGGTCGACGCCCTGGTGGCCTCCGACAACGTCGCCGGCGGTGAGCTGGCCGCGAAGACGATCGCCGAGAAGCTGGGCGGCAGGGGCCGGATCGTGATCCTGCAGGGCCAGGCGGGCACCTCCGCGGCCCGTGAGCGGGCGGAGGGCTTCGCCAAGGGGCTGAAGGCCTACCCGGGTATCCAGGTCCTGGCCCAGCAGCCCGCCGACTTCGACCGCACCAAGGGCCTCGACGTGATGTCGAACCTGCTCCAGGCCCACCCCGACGTCCAGGGCGTCATCGCGGCCAACGACGAGATGGCCCTCGGCGCGATCAAGGCCCTCGGCTCCAAGGCGGGCGGGTCGGTCCAGGTCGTCGGTTTCGACGGCACCCCGGATGGTCTGACCGCGGTCAAGGGCGGCACGCTGTACGCGTCGGTCGCGCAGCAGCCGAGCCAGTTGGGGAAGATCGCCGTGGACAACGCGCTCAGGGCGGTCCAGGGCAAGAAGGTGGAGTCGACCGTGAAGGTGCCGGTGAAGGTCGTCACGAAGGACAACGTGGCAGGCTTCAGCGGCTGACAACGGCGAACGGGCGGCCGGTCGTACACCTCGGTGACGGCCGTCCGCCCCGGGGCATCTCTCAGGGGAGTCAATTCCATGTACGACTACGACCTCCTGGTCGTGGGTTCGGCCAACGCCGACCTGGTGATCGGCGTCGAGCGGCGGCCGGCCGCCGGCGAGACGGTGCTCGGCGGCGACCTGGCCGTCCACCCGGGCGGCAAGGGCGCCAACCAGGCGGTCGCGGCCGCCCGGCTCGGGGCACGTACTGCGCTGCTGGCCCGGGTCGGCGACGACGCGAACGGCCGGCTGCTGCTGGACTCGCAGCACGCGGCCGGGGTGGACACGGTGGGCGTGCTGGTGGGCGGTGCGCCGACGGGCGTCGCGCTCATCACCGTCGACCCCTCGGGGGACAACAGCATCGTGGTGTCGCCCGGCGCCAATGCACGACTCACGCCCGGGGACGTCCGGGCCGGCGTCAGTCTCCTCCTCGCCTCACGGGTGGTGTCGGCGCAGCTGGAGATCCCGCTGGAGACGGTCGTCGAGGTCGTACGGAACCTTCCCCCGGAAGGCCGCTTCGTGCTCAATCCCTCTCCGCCGCGCCCTCTGCCCACGGAGGTGCTGGCCGCCTGCGACCCGCTGATCGTGAACGAGCACGAGGCCCGGGTGATCCTGGGCGACGCGTGTGTGAGCGAGGAGCCGGCGGACTGGGCGCGGCTGCTGCTGGCCAGGGGCCCGCGCTCGGTGGTGGTGACGCTGGGGGCGGAGGGAGCGCTGGTGTGCGACGACTCGGGCGTGACCTCGGTGCCCTCGCCGAAGGTGGAGGCGGTGGACACCACCGGCGCCGGTGACGCGTTCACGGCCGCCCTGGCGTGGCGGCTGGGGACGGGTTCCGCCCTGGCCGACGCGGCGGCCTACGCGGCCCGGGTCGGCGCGGCGGCTGTGACGAGACGGGGGGCGCAGGAGTCGTACCCGACGGCCGCGGAGGTCGAGGCCCGGTGAAGAAGGCGGGCATCCTCAACCGTCGGCTGTCCGGTGCCCTGGCCGCGCTGGGCCACGGCCACGGAGTGCTGGTGTGCGACGCGGGCATGCCGATACCGGACGGGCCACGCGTGGTCGACCTGGCCTTCCGCGCCGGGGTCCCGTCCTTCGCCGAGGTCCTGGACGGGCTGCTGGCCGAACTGGTGGTGGAGGGAGCCACGGCGGCCGAGGAGGTGCGGGACGCCAACCCGGAGGCGGCCGGGCTGCTGACGGAGCGCTTCCCCGGCCTGGCGCACGTACCGCACGAGCGGCTGAAGGAGCTGTCCGCGGGGGCGCGGCTGGTGGTGCGGACCGGGGAGGCACGGCCGTACGCCAATGTGCTGCTGCGGTGCGGGGTGTTCTTCTAGGGCCCCGACCCGGCCGGAGGTCTCGAACCCGGTCCGGACGTTTCGAGGGGGCGTGCCCGGTCCGTCGACCTGGCACGCCCCCTCGGCTTTCCCCTCCCCGTCAGAACCCCGTGATCCCCCCCGGGTCCCCCCGGAAGTCCTGACGCACCGTACGACCGGCGGACCGGAGAAAGGGTTGTACGTGATCCGGGATTTTTTCTTCGGGCTTCCCGGCGGTCCTGGTCCCGGGGCGGCCGGGCCGTCTCCTCCCGCGCGGCGAGCGGCCGTCGGCCGGTGTCAGCCGCCGGCGTGCGTCCGGAACCGCTCCGCGGTCTCCGCCAGCACCTCCCGCCCGTCCCTCGCCCACAGCCCCTCGTTGAACAGCTCGACCTCGATCGGCCCGGTGTAGCCGGCCGCCTCCACGTACCCCTTCCACTCCCGCATGTCGATCGAGCCGTCGCCGAGCTGGCCACGGCCGTTGAGGACGCCCTCGGGCAGCGGTGTGGTCCAGTCGGCGAGCTGGAAGGTGTGGATGCGGCCGGCCGCGCCCGCGCGGGCGATCTGGGCGGGCGCCTGGTCGTCCCACCAGATGTGGTACGTGTCCACGGTCACGCCCACCTGGTGCGCGGGGAAGCGCTCGGCGAGGTCTAGGGCCTGGGCGAGGGTGGAGACCACGCAGCGGTCGGACGCGTACATCGGGTGCAGGGGTTCGACGGCCAGGCGTACGCCGTACTCCTCGGCGTACGGCCCCAGTTCCCCGAGCGCGTCCGCGATGCGCTCGCGGGCCGCCCGCAGGTCCCGGGAGCCGGGCGGGAGGCCGCCCGAGACCAGGACCAGGACCCGCGTGCCGAGGGTCGCCGCCTCCTCGATCGCGCGGCGGTTGTCGGCCAGAGCGGCCGCACGCGCTCCGGGGTCGGTCGCCGTGAGGAAGCCGCCGCGGCACAGGGTGGTCACCGTCAGGCCCGCGTCGCGGACCAGCTCGGCGGCCGCCCCGACGCCGTACGCCTGGACCGGCTCGCGCCACAGGCCCACCCCGGGCACGCCCAACCGCACGCAGGCTTCGACCAGTTCGGGCAGCGACAGCTGCTTCACCGTCATCTGGTTGATGGAGAAGCGTGCGAGATCCGTGCTCATTGGTTCACCCCGTACAGCGACAACAGGTTCTTCATGCGCTCCTCGGCCGGCTTGGGGTCGGGGAACAGGCCCAGCCCGTCCGCGAGTTCGTAGGCGCGGGCGAAGTGGGGGAGGGAGCGGGCCGACTGCAGGCCGCCGACCATCGTGAAGTGGGTCTGGTGGCCCGCGAGCCAGGCCAGGAAGACAACTCCCGTCTTGTAGAAACGGGTCGGGGCCCGGAACAGGTGGCGGGAGAGTTCGACCGTGGGGTCGAGCAGGGCACGGAAGCCCTCCGTGTCGCCGGTGTCCAGCACCCGTACCGCCTCCGCCGCCAGCGGGCCCAGCGGGTCGAAGATGCCGAGCAGGGCGTCGCTGAACCCCTTCTCGTCGCCGGCGATCAGCTCGGGGTAGTTGAAGTCGTCCCCCGTGTAGCAGCGGACCCCGCGGGGGAGCCGGCGGCGCAGGTCGATCTCGCGCCGGGCGTCCAGCAGGGAGACCTTGATGCCGTCGACCTTGTCGGGGTGGGCCGAGATCACCTCGAGGAACGTCTCCGTCGCCACGTCGAGGTCGGACGACCCCCAGTAGCCCTCCAGCGTCGGGTCGAACATCGGGCCGAGCCAGTGCAGGATCACCGGCTCGGCGGCCTGGCCCAGGAGACGGCCGTAGGTCTCCAGATAGTCGTCGGGTCCCGACGCCGCCGCGGCCAGGGCCCGGGAGGCCATGAGGATGGCCTGGGCGCCCGCCTCCTCCACGACCGCGAGCTGCTCCTCGTAGGCCGCGCGGATCTCGGCGAGGGTGCCGCCGGTGATCTGGTCGGTGCCGACACCGCAGGCGATACGGCCGCCCACGCTCCGGGCCTCCGCGGCCGAGCGCCGGATCAGCTCGGCCGCGCCCGCCCAGTCGAGGCCCATGCCGCGCTGGGCGGTGTCCATCGCCTCGGCGACGCCGAGCCCGTGGGACCACAGGTGGCGGCGGAAGGCGAGGGTGGCGTCCCAGTCGACGGCGGCCGGCGAGTCGGGGGTGGTGTCCGCGAGCGGGTCGGCCACGACGTGGGCCGCCGAGAAGACCGTACGCGAGGTGAAGGGGGTGCCGGGGGTGAGGGCCAGTGGTTCGGTGCGCGGCTCGTACGTCCGCAGGCCGCCTTCGGTGTCCGGGAGTCGGATGGTCACAGCGCGATCTCCGGCACGTCGATGCGGCGGCCCTCCGCCGAGGACCTCAGCCCCAGCTCGGCGAGCTGGACGCCACGCGCGCCGGCCAGCAGGTCCCATTGGTACGGGGCGTCGGCGTAGACGTGCTTGAGGAACAGCTCCCACTGGGCCTTGAAGCCGTTGTCGAACTCGGCGTTGTCCGGGACCTCCTGCCACTGGTCGCGGAAGACCTCGTTGGCGGGGACGTCCGGGTTCCAGACGGGCTTGGGGGTGGCGGAGCGGTGCTGGGCGCGGCACCTGCGCAGGCCCGCGACCGCGGAGCCCTCGGTGCCGTCGACCTGGAACTCGACCAGTTCGTCGCGGTTGACGCGGACGGTCCAGGAGGAGTTGATCTGGGCGATGGCGCCGCCCTCCAGCTCGAAGACGCCGTAGGCGGCGTCGTCGGCGGTGGCGTCGTAGGGCTTGCCGTGCTCGTCCCAGCGCTGCGGGATGTGGGTGGTGGCCAGGGCCTGGACGGAGGTCACCCGGCCGAACAGCTCGTGGAGCACGTATTCCCAGTGCGGGAACATGTCGACGACGATGCCGCCGCCGTCCTCGGCGCGGTAGTTCCACGAGGGGCGCTGGGCGGGCTGCCAGTCGCCCTCGAAGACCCAGTAGCCGAACTCGCCCCGGACGGACAGGATCCGGCCGAAGAAGCCGCCGTCGATCAGCCGCTTCAGCTTCAGCAGGCCGGGCAGGAAGATCTTGTCCTGGACGACACCGTGCCTGACGCCCTTCTCGTGGGCGAGCCGGGCGAGTTCGAGGGCGCCCCGCAGGTCCGTGGCCGTGGGCTTCTCGGTGTAGACGTGCTTGCCGGCCGCGATCGCCTTCCTGATCGACTCCTCGCGGGCCGAGGTGACCTGGGAGTCGAAGTAGATGTCGACGTCCGGGTCGGCGAGCACGGCGTCGACGTCGGTGGAGACGTGCTCCAGGCCGTGCCGGTCGGCGATCTCCCGGAGGGCGTGCTCGCGGCGGCCGAGCAGGATCGGCTCCGGCCACAGCACGGTGCCGTCGCCGAGGTCGAGGCCGCCCTGTTCGCGCAGGGCGAGGATCGACCGGACGAGGTGCTGGCGGTAGCCCATGCGCCCGGTCGCGCCGTTCATGGCGATACGCACCGTCTTGCGTGTCACGTCAGTCCCCTTCGTGGGCGCCGTGCGCCCCGATCAGCATCGGCGTCGTCATGAGCGGCGGCCAACGCAGCAAGCGCTTTCTATCCGATGAGAAGCTAGCCTCTGAACGCTGGTCCGTACAAGACCGTGTCCTCTTCGAGTTGTTCGAGGGGGCGAACATCCCGGGTGGTTGGCCTTATGGTCTGCTCGACGCCGCACGGAACCGTGACCGTGCCCGGCCTGTCTACGAGGACGTACGAGGACCCACGCGCGACCAGACGCGCGATCGGATGCGCGACCGGAGGACGACGAGATGACGGTGACCCTGGCGGATGTGGCGGCCCGCGCACAGGTCTCCCCCGCGACGGTGTCGCGCGTGCTGAACGGCAACTACCCGGTGGCCGCCTCGACGCGCGAGCGCGTGCTGCGGGCGGTGGACGAGCTCGACTACGTCCTCAACGGCCCGGCCAGCGCGCTGGCCGCGGCCACCTCCGACCTCGTCGGCATCCTCGTCAACGACATCGCGGACCCGTTCTTCGGGATCATGGCGAGCGCGATCCAGGCCGAGATCGGAGGGCCGGGCGGCCGGGCCGGCGGCGAACGCCTCGCCGTCGTCTGCAACACCGGCGGGTCGCCGGAGCGCGAGCTGACGTATCTCACCCTCCTGCAGCGGCAGCGGGCCGCGGCCGTGGTGCTGACCGGCGGGGCCGTGGAGGACGCGCCGCACGCGGCGGCGGTGGCGGCGAAGCTGCGGAAGCTGGCGGAGGCGGGCACGCGGGTGGTGCTGTGCGGGCGGCCGCCGGCGGCGGACACCGAGGCGATCGCGCTGACCTTCGACAACCGCGGCGGCGCCCGCGCGCTGACGGACCACCTCATCGGCCTCGGCCACCGCCGGCTCGGCTACATCGCGGGCCCACAGGAGCGCACCACCACCCGGCACCGCCTCGAGGGCCACCGCGCGGCGCTGGAGGCGGCCGGCATCGAGGAGGACCCGCGATGGACGGTGTACGGCCGCTACGACCGCCGGTCCGGCTACGAGGCCACGCTGGAGCTGCTGCGCCGTGACCCGTCCCTGACGGCGATCGTGGCCGCGAACGACTCCGTCGCGCTGGGCGCGTGTGCCGCGCTGCGCGATTCCGGCCGGCGCATCCCCGAGGACGTCTCGGTGGCGGGCTTCGACGACCTGCCCTTCAGCATCGACGCGGTGCCGTCCCTGACGACGGTGCGCCTGCCCCTGTCCGATGCGGGCGCCCGCGCGGGCCGCATAGCGATGGGCCGCGAGGAGCCGCCGCCCGGGGGGATCGCGTCGGTACGGGGAGAGCTGATGGTGCGGGGGTCGACGGGGGTGCCGCGGGGCTGAGGGCGGGGGGTCGCCGAGCGTGAATCTCCGAACCCTCCAGGGCCCCCACACCCTGCCCCTCCTGCGGAGCCGCAGCGCGGTGGCACGGCGTGCAAGTGCTGCCGGACGACGACTCGCTGCGCCGGGACACCCTGCCGGGCGGCGCTCGACCGGCGTGCCGTGGGACTGAAGGCGGAGGCCGCCGAGCGTGAATCTCCGAACCCTCCAGGGCCCCCACACCCTGCCCCTCCTGCGGAGCCGCAGCGCGGTGGCACGGCGTGCAAGTGCTGCCGGAC